>JAAYPD010000038.1 GCA_012520015.1 Methanomicrobiales archaeon | reverse complement strand
GTATATTTGTCCTGCATCTCAAAGACACCATCACCACCAAAATTCCGTTCTCCGGCATGGGTGAGCATGGCGGAAAAAATCTCCCAACCCACCCCCTGATGGCAGTATTGTTTTTTTACAATGTAAAACCCCCCAAAGCTGAAGGTCTCATCATAGTTTGTTGCAACCCCAACTCCGATAATTTCACCTTCATACTCTGCACAAAACCATCCTTCCGGATCCACTGGATAATGGCATGACCCATCAAAAAGCCCAGGGTTCCAGCCCTCCATTCTTGCCCATTCAATGGGTAGATGTATCTCATCTTCTTTTAAATTGCGGATAACGTGTAATTTTTCCATGATAGTTAATTACCTGTATGGCATTATTTACACTTTTCACAAAGGTACATACGGCAAAGATCAGGCCTGGTATGATGGACGGTGCAAACGGCAAGATTTTCGTTATCAAACCGGAGGAACGGGCATGCAAGGGGATGTTTATCAGGAATGGAGGTATTAAAAAAAATATCCCTCTTGTCCTTGTCAATGATTACGACCTGCATTACTCCGGTAATCAGGTACTGGATACGGTATTCAAAAGGACCGATCCTTTCCATGATACCAAAAACATCACTCATATAGCTACAGCAATAACCACACCTGTTACAGGCGGCGGCGAGGGAATCTGATTCAGTCATAATCATAACACATCTGTTACTCTTCCCACATATGGAAACACATTAATAGGATCCATCTCACATATGATATCATGGTTACTCCTGAGGATCTGGAATGCCTCAAACGTATAGCCCTGATGGGTGGTTTGTGCACACCGGTCTTCCTCAAAACAATCAGTCTTGGTTCTGAACTTGGATTCAGCCCTCAGACAGCTTCCCGCAGATTACGCTCGCTTGAGAAGCAGCACTTTATAAACCGCCAGTTAGGTGCAGACGGGCAACAGGTGACCATCACTCCTGTTGGAGAAGATGCCCTCCGTAAGGAATACTGCGATTACTACCGGTTGTTTGGCCGCCAGGAAAGAACCGTGCTATTGAATGGGACTATCCAGTCAGGACTTGGTGAGGGCGCATATTATATGAGCCTTCGTCCTTATGCAGACCAGTTCCTGGGAATTCTGGGATTCACCCCTTTCCCAGGCACATTAAATGTCCAGCTCCTCCCTGGAGCTGCCCTGCAAAGACAGAGACTCTCAAGCGCCGAATGGAAGGTTGTGCAGGGGTTTGAGTCCGAAGGCAGGACCTTTGGTGATGTCAGGTGCCTTCCCTGCAGCATAAGGGATGTTCCCTGTGGGATAATCATTCCTGGCCGGTCACATTATCCTGAAGAACTCATCGAAGTGATCTCTCCTGAAGGGCTTCGCAAAAGGTTCTCACTCGTGGATGGCGATGAAGTAGCGATAGAGGTAACAATATGACAAAAGACGCATTTACTGCACTTAGGCAGGGTGAGATGGTCCTGCTGTATGACTTTGATGACCGTGAACGTGAGACCGACTTTGCGATGCGGTCTGACATGATTACTTCCCATGACATATGCAGGATGAGAAATGATGCAGGAGGTTTGATCTGCACGGCAATACCGTTCATGGCCGCAAAAAAACTGGGACTTCCTTTCGCCCGTGAAGTGCTGCGTAATTGTGCAATGGTAGAACAACTTGGAGATATCCCTTATGATCCCTCCAACAACTCCTCGTTCTCCCTCTGGGTCAATCACCGTGATACATTCACCGGAATTACCGATCATGACCGGACAAAGACCGTGAATGCAATATCAGACGTGGTCCGGGCAGTTATAAATGGAGAGCCTGTATCATTTAAAGAGCAGTTCAGGACACCCGGACATATGCCAGTGCTCATCGCCGCAGAGCATCTCCTGTCACAGCGGCATGGACAGACTGAATTGTCTGTTGCAATGGCAGAGATGTCAGGGATCATACCAAGTATAACAATCTGTGAGATGCTTGACGATGAATCAGGATATGCATTGTCAAAAGAAGATGCGATTCGGTATGCAAAAAGACATGACCTTGCCTTTATTGAAGGGTCTGAGGTCCTTGACCGGTGGGAGAAGGTAGCATATCCTAAGGCAGAATGTACTGACTCCCTGGCAGCGGCAGTAAACAGAATTTAATCCTCTTCTTCTCTTCATCCACCTTTGGCCTTAAGAAAATTTGATGGCTGCTATCTCATATCCGGCCCTTTTAACTCCTATCCTGCTCTTTTTCATCTCTATCTCAAATCCCTGGTTTATCAGCCAGTCTCTTGATTGTCCTTTATTATGTATGAGAACCTCAACCAGGTCATCCTTCTCGTCAACATCGCAGTACAACCTGAATGAATCTATTATTTTGACCATGAGTCCGGCATCGTTTCCGTACCTGACATGTTTTTCAAAGCTCATTCCATAATACTGGGCTTTAAACATGCTGGCTGACCTCACGTAGATTGCATTTGTCCCACCTCCACGGCCTGGAGCTATTGCGAGATCCCCTCCGGATGTAAGAAGGGAAATTATTGATGTTCTGTCTGCCAGAGCAAGGTCTGCCATCACAATTGCCAGAGGTTCGTTATTTCCTGAACAGAATTCATTTATCGTCTCGTTAAGTCCTGTTTCCTGTATTCTCACCGGGACATCGTCAAGTTTTACTGGTGATGTTGCCAGAATGAGCGGGGAGCAGCCGGCACTTTTCACGGCATTTACCACATCCGCAAGCATCATGTATGCAAATTTTTGTCTCTCTTCGTCGGTCAGGATGCATGAGAGCCTTGTCTTAGGTTGAAGGGGTTTATATGGAATGACTACCTGAATTCGCATCTTCAAGTCAAACGTTACCACCTGAGATGGAAAAAGGGATCGATATGTGGCCTCCTGTTCAAAACCACCATATGGTTCTCATGCACACAAGACTGGTACAATGTTGCCGGTAATTACTTACTCGCGAAACGTTTTTCTGCCTCTCACCTTTGTTTGCAGAAATACCTGCGGGTACTGTATCTTCCGTCGCCCGCCAGGAGAAGGGTGTGTTATGTCTCCTGATGAGGTTAAAAGAATACTCAGGCGCGGGGCTGAGGCCGGATGCACCGAGGCACTCTTCACTTTTGGAGAGCACCCAGAAGAAGTAAATGGATTTTTACCCTGGCTTGAGAAGTCTGGTTACACCTCCATCCTTGAGTACTGTTATGCAATGGCAGAAGAAGCGATTAAAATCGGTCTTCTTCCTCATACCAATGCCGGGATAATGACTGCTGAAGAGATGAAGCATCTTTCTGAAGTAAATGCCAGCATGGGTCTGATGCTTGAGACGACTGCGGTCATTCCTGCTCACCGAAACTGTCCAGGGAAAGAGCCTGCAAGGCGCATTGCCATGATAGAGGATGCCGGCAGGTTAAAGATCCCATTTACAACCGGGCTGCTTCTTGGTATCGGTGAGACAAGGTCAGACAGGAGGGAGTCACTTGAGATTATTGCCGATCTTCACAGGAGATATGACCATATCCAGGAGGTTATAATCCAGAACTTCTGTCCAAAACCTGGAACTGAAATGAACGCTTTTCCGGGGGCAACTTTGCAGGATATCCAGGAGACGGTCAGGATGGCAAAAGAGATTCTACCGCCTGATATTGCCATACAAATACCTCCAAACCTGGCCGATGCTGAAAAAGTCATTCCATGCGGGATTACAGACCTTGGTGGCATCTCCCCTGTGACTATCGATTATGTTAACCCTGAACATCCCTGGCCTGCCCTGGAAGAACTCAGGACTCTTACAAAGGGCTATATGCTCAAAGAACGGCTTTGCATATATCCGAAATATATAAACAGGGGGTGGTTTCATCCAAGGCTCAGGGATTGTATCAAAAACCTTGAACACGCAGTACATATGAGAGGTACATTCGTGATACCGGCAAAGCCCCTGTACGAGGGGAAAGCAAAATCAGTGTATTCCAGTGAGAATCCTGATGAACTGATTGTTGTCTTCAGAAATGATATGACGGCATTTAACGGAGTCAAACATGACCGGTTTACTGATAAGGGAAGGCTGAATGCAACGGCATCAGAGTTTTTCATGAAGATGCTGGAAGCAGAAGGAATTCCCACACATTTTGTCAGGATGTCGGCCCCTGATACCATGGTTGTCCGCCGTCTTGAGATGATCCCTCTTGAGGTCATTGTCAGGAACATTGCCGCCGGGTCCATGACAAAGAAGTACCCGATTGATGAGGGGACGGTGCTTGAACGGCCGGTGGTCACCATCGATTACAAGGATGATGAACGGGGAGATCCGATGATAAATGATGATCTTATCCAGGTTCTTCATATCCTGAACGCTGAAGAACTTATTAAAGTCAAGGAGATGGCCCTGGAAGTGAACAGGATTCTCAGCCGGTTCTTTGATGATTGTGGAATTAAGCTTGTCGACTTCAAACTGGAGTTTGGAAAGTCGGCGGGAACCATCTATCTTGGGGATGAGGTAAGCATGGATTCCATGCGTCTATGGGACAAGGTCACCGGCGAATCGCTTGACAAGGATGTGTACCGGTTTGATAAGGGTGATGTAATCACTGCATACCGCGAGGTTCTCAAACGGATCATTCCTGATGCCGTAGCCTGATGGAAAGGGCCGGTTATGGATTATCTCCCCAAAATAACTTTTTGTCATTCATGATTATCAGGTTGAAATTTCAACCTGAAGACAAGCTTTAAATAAAACATCCTTCATCCTGCCCATTATATTGAAGTCTGTGTGAGCTGACACATACATGGTAGATCCTGTGGCAGAAAGTGAAGAAGAAATACGAAGCTGGGCCCTGGAATATGCCCGTTCGAAAGGGTGGGTTCTGAGCCCGGATGAGAAGCATACTTGTGCAGTCATCAAAGGACTGGCCCGGAACTCTGAAAAGTACGGAGAGCGGTACTGCCCTTGTCGAGTCAGGTCCGGTGATAAAGAGAAAGATAAGGCGATCATCTGTCCATGTGATTATCATGTGCATGAGCTTGAACAGGCCGGGCATTGTACATGTAATTTCTTTTACGATCCTGAATTTCTCTGACGAGCGGATTATTGTATATCAATGGTTTATGCAGTAAAGCTGAAAGCCTGCTTAAATTATGGAGCATAATTAGTATGCACCCCCTGAAATATCTTTCAGTTTATTATATTCATTTCAGGACTCGTAACATTGTATTATAGTTTTTAATGTCAGGTTCTGTAAATCAGCTTTTACCGATGACAGCAGCTTTGAGAGTTGTAATCGCTGACTGAACCTGCCGCATCAGGCTGGTGCAACCCGACTATATGTTTACATAACGGAGTCATTTTGCGGGGAATGGTTTTTAACGGTGAGTTATAACCTCAATTTTTGATTTTTGATCCTGAAAAATATTATACTTTAAAGTAGACTACTTTGAAGTATATTCTTTGATCGGAAAACTGAGTTATCAGCATTAATAGGCCGTTTTCATGGTGAGAAAGCAGAGCTGGTAATTTTGTATGGAAGACGACGGGTTGGAAAGAGTGAACTTATCGATCAGTTCATCAGCCAGGTGGGAGGTATAAGGCTCCTGGCCAGGGAAGAATCAAAACATCTGCAGTTAAAAAGGATCTCTTCCGAGTTAGCGGTTTTTTTCCAGGATGATTATCTGTTCCATGCACCTTTTCCAGACTGGGATGCTTTTTTTGTATATCTCGCTCAACATTGTGACAGGCGAGAGCGGATATTGAGAGGTTACATAAAAACGGGGTCATCTCACAGGATGATCTTCAGCATGTAATCAGGGAGTTAGGAATTTAAATACCTAATAAACAATTACTTTTTTGACTCATCGTTCCTTCCCTTATCAGGTATTTAATCTCTGTTACAGCATCCAAATCTCACACTTTTTTATCCATCTTCTCTAATATTATTATGAATATTCAGCCGGGTATAGCGGTGGCTGATAAAACGGGTAAAACATGACAGATCATGATCATCCCTACAAAAGGCTGTTTAGTCATCCGGAGATGGTCGCCGATCTTATTCGCGGGTTCCTTCACCAGGAACTTGCGGAGGTCTGCGATCTGAGCACTTTGAAACGATGTAACGGGAGTTATGTGACTGATGACCTGAGAGACAGGGAAGATGATATCATCTGGCAGGTCAAATGGGGAGATAAATCTCTGATTCTTTATCTTCTCATTGAATTCCAGTCCCAGCCTGACCCGTTAATGCCGATCAGGGTAATGTCATACTCTTCACTACTCTGGCAGGATCTGGTCAGGACTAAACATATCTCACCAACAAAACCACTACCAGCAATCATTCCCCTGGTGCTCTACAACGGGGAGACTCCATGGGGGGTTCCTGCCAATATACGGGATGCTATTGGAGAGATGCCAGGAGGACTTAC
>JAAYPD010000037.1 GCA_012520015.1 Methanomicrobiales archaeon | reverse complement strand
TTCACCTGGATAAGTGGTTATCCATTTGCTGTTGATTATTCCAGGGGTATTGCATTTTACAATCCCGGAGAAACCACGGCGGTAGACATCCTTGCAAGGAAGGAAGCAGATGCTGCACTCATCATGGAAATCGTCCACTTGGTATGCCGGTTTAATTCAGAAATAAGCTCGATGGCATTCCTTATGTTCTTATACTTGCCACCGGTCATCGTGATTCCCACACCAAAAAATAATGCACCAAATTTTGCCTGTTTGCATATATCGGCAACCCTTATCAGCTGGGCTTTTGGAACACCTGCGACCATGTCAGGAATAATATCCTCCCGTTCCCTGATGATGGCACGAAGTGCAGAAAGAACATGATAATCTCCTCCCTGTTCTATCTGCACAAATTCAGTAGCAATCTCGGCGGTGGGCGTCTTTCTGACATCAACAACGATTACTTTTCGTTCCCTGAATGCATTGTGAAAGAAGTACGCATCCGCATAATTAGTATACCGGCTAAGGTGCCTGGGATGGGCCTCGATTGTATTTGAACCCCAGTATACTATCGTATCTGCCCGGTTTTTTACCTGTCCAAGTGTACATCCGGGATGTCCGACCTCCTGGATTGCAAGGATTGACGGGCCATGACAGACCGACGTCGTGCTGTCCACTATACCTCCGATAAGTTCGGCAAGGTGTGCCCCGATAGCCTGGGTTTCTGTCATACATCCGGACCAGCCATATAGAAGCGGGCGATCTGCCTCCGAAAGGACCTTTACTGTATACTCAATCGCCTCTTCATAGGAGACATCAACCCATTCATCTCCTTTTCGCATGATCGGTCCTTTAAGCCGGTTCCCTGCATCGTCAAGGAACTTCCGTGCACCAAGTGTGCAGGCATTTTCAACTCCTGATATCTGCCCGTTGGTCATTTCGATAAGTATATCGTCGCAGAGACATCCGCAATAAGGGCAGATAACATGCCTGATTTTATCTTCCATAAGGGAGACCTCCAAGATGTCTCATAAGTTCTCCAACGGTAGAGATCCCCTCTTCTGTTGGTTCCACATTGACTTCTGTCTCTTTGAAATCGGGCATTCCGGTGCTATGGGTGGACCCCCCAACAAGGGTATTGGCATATGGTCCAAGCGGGAGAAAACCGGTTCCCCTCTTTATCGTCTCATCAGAGATTACCCTGAGCACAACAGATATATCACCGGTCGTTGCTTTTACCAGCTCCCCGTCATCAATACCCATCTCCATCATGTCAACAGGGTTTAGCCGGAGGCCTGAGGTCTCCCTTAAGTATTCAGGGGAATTCTTCCTGCCAACATGGGATCCCTGGACAACGGTGCGGCCAGAATTTACCAGGATCTTCATTTCTCCTCCTCAAGCTGCAGGGGCTCAAGGACCCTGGCCACAAGTATGGACCTTGTCGGGCACTGTTCTTCACAAGTTTTGCATCCTGTACACTTATCTTCGTGAAATACGGTGTTAATTCCCTTGTATACCCTCATGATGACTTCGTCTGATGTGCTTGTTCCTTTTGCTGCAAGCTGGGGATCTATCTCTTTATTAACAGGGCAGGCCACGGTGCAGCTTCCGCAACCCATGCAGGTTACCGGGTTTACGGTGATATGGAACTGGAACTGCATATATGTACCGTCCTGTGCATTTTTTGTATGGACACGGCCGGCATCAAGCACAAGTTCAGGACAGATCTCAACACAAAGTCCGCACCTGATACAATGACCAGGATAAATCACAGGTTTCCACTCTCCTGGTTTTTCCGTTCTTACTACTTCTATCGCTCCAAGGGCAGGACATATCATCATACACTGGAAACAATGGGTGCATTCCTTATCGGTAAGGTGTGGAAAGTCTCTGAAGTGGGCTGGAGTTGTCAGTGGAGCGGTTTTTGCAAAGAAAAATTTTTTTAACCACTCTGGTCTTGCCATATGCCTGATGTATGAAATGATGGATCTCATCGCTTACCTCTCAGTACAGGCAACACACGGATCAGAGCTGATATATGCCGACGTTACATCGGCAACCGATGTCACTCCAGGAATCATGTACCGTGCACATGCTTCTATGTTCATGATCGACGGGGTCTGTATGGATATCTCCTGAACTCTTCCATGTGTATCTGATTTTATCCGGTAGGTCAGTTCGCCTCTTGGTGCTTCCCCTTTATGTGTGGCCTGTCCCCTTCCAATCGTTCCGCCTCCCCTAATCTTTCCATCAGGCAGTGTCAGGATGATGGTCCTTATCATCCCGATGCTCTGCATAATCTCCTGGAACCGGAGCATCACCCTGGCATAGTTATCCCCTTCTGTTCTCACAATAGGAACAAAGTTCAGCTTCTGGTAAGTTGGATGATCTGACCTGCAGTCAGCTGCAATACCACAGGCTCTTGCTGTAGGCCCGACTGCATGGATGAGTTCGGCCTGTTCCCGTGTCATAATGCCGATTCCCCTGCTTCGAAGACCGATGAGAGGGCCTGATTCAAACATGCCCATGTACCTCCTGGTTTCCTGTTCCACGCTGTCCAGGGCATGCATGATACGGGCAAGATCTTCACTGTCAGGATCAAACCTTACTCCTCCTGGGATGATATAGGCACAGGTGACTCTTGCACCAGTAAGGTATTCGAGCATATCCATGACAGTCTACCGGATGTTCAGGAGATACATCCCGATCGTCTCATGTTCGATGGTATAACAGTACGAGAAGTTTGCAATCAGGTGGCTTTGTATCCGGTCAAGTTCGTTTGCAAGTACCCTAAGGTAAGCAGCCCGGTCAGGAACAGTTACCCCGGATATCTTCTCCATGGTCTCGATGAATACAAAGTTATGAATGACAGAACAGATTCCGCATACACGTTCGGCAAGGAACATGACCTCCTGCCATGGCCTTCCAACCATGATCCGTTCAATTCCCTTCTTCATGTACCCAAGTTCTACTTCTGCTGCAAGTATCTGTTCACCAAAGGTCTCGCACTTTATCCTGCATGGTTCCTTGAATATCGGATGGACAGGGCCGAGAGGGATTGAAACGTCAACAGTTTTCTTCATTGCCTGAGCTCCCAGTCTCTGAAGATCAACGGTGCCACGGAGAGGATGGCCTGGATTATCTCGGTTGGCCTTGGAGGACAACCTGGAACCTCGGCAGCAATAGGGATGTAACTTTTTGCAGGAGGCCTTGTCAGCGTGTCAGGCCTTGAAAAGACACATCCTGAAATCGGGCAGTTGCCAATGGATACCGCAACCTTTGGTTCCGGGATTTTATCCCATACCATCTTCAGCTTATCCTCCCACTGGGGGG
>JAAYPD010000036.1 GCA_012520015.1 Methanomicrobiales archaeon | reverse complement strand
GGAACCAAGAAATGCCTGCAAAAACTATGAGAAGAATGCCCACAAGAGCCGCCGAGAAGAGGCCGGGAATATCGGCAGTTTTCAGCCGGTATGCGAAATAACTAAACCCGAATGCTATAACCACGGCTGTCCAGACAAGAGGGGGTGCTGCTTCATATTCCAGGTCCTCGATAAGGAGCATGACAAGTGCTACTACCACGAGCTCAATAGCCACGGCATTCTTCTGCGAGCCAAGAATTGAATGAAGCAGGACGCAGACTGTAGCTCCCACAACCGCCGACAGCCAGGACTGAACACCCAGGTACTGCATGACAAATGCCATCAGAAGAAGACCACAAAAGAAGGTCAACGCATATTCTATGGTTTTTCCACCAGTCAGAGCAAAGACCAGTTCTTTTGTGGTTATTATGATTAAGGCAGCATATAGAACAAAAACCGGGAGGATTCCAATAAGGTTTAGTACTCCAATCGTACCAAGTGCGACGGACAGCCACTTTTCATCGGTCTTAAACCACAATGGAATGGCTGCGATGACTAAAAGGAGCCCCGGGACCATGGCTGGAAGGCCGGGCGATATTATCAGGAGAAGAACCGCCAGTACAAATGCAATCCATCTCTCTGTATTCAACATAGGGTATGTATTTAGTCATCAACCGAATATAATCTCTCCAGAAAAATCCCAAAAACATGGAGGGTAAAGAATAACACAAAGGGCTAAAGAACAGGCGATGAATTCTTATGCTCCCCTCCCTTCATCCCTGTCATACTCTGGAAACAGTATTCCTTCATGCGGCATCGGCTCACTCTGCTGACGTAAGGCCCAGGTATCCTAATCAGCTAAAGGTCCCATCATCTACTTTACCTTTTACCCCCAAAAGTATGGGCAATGTCTCGGGTCCTGCGGGAACTTCCCAAAACCTATGATTATCGTGAGGTAGAAACACGATGGCAGCAGACTTGGAACGATGAGGATTTCTTCTTTAAAGAAAATTCTGAAAGACCACAGTTCATCATCGATACACCTCCGCCTTATCCCACCGGGGAATTTCATATCGGAAATGCATATAACTGGTGTTATATTGATTTTTTAGCCAGGTATAAGAGGATGAAAGGGTTCAATGTCATGTTCCCGCAGGGTTGGGACTGTCATGGCCTTCCAACCGAAGTCAAGGTTGAAGAGATACATAATATAACAAAAAATGATGTTGACCGGCAGAAGTTTCGTGAGATGTGTCGTGAACTGACTAAGGGAAACATAAAAAAGATGCAGGCATCCATGCGCCGGATGGCTTTTTCCATCGACTGGAGCCACGAATACATCACAATGGATCCGGAGTACTTTGCCAAGACCCAGCTTTCATTTCTCCGGATGTATAATGCCGGGCAGATATACCAGTCTGATCACCCGGTAAACTTCTGCCCGCGATGTGAGACTGCCATCGCATTTGCCGAAGTAAATTATAGTGACCGAACAACAAAGCTGAATTATTTTAACTTCTCCGGGCTTGAGATAGCAACTTCAAGGCCAGAGCTGCTTGCAGCATGCGTGGCTGTAGCCGTTCATCCTGATGACGAAAGATACCTGGGACTGAAAGGGGAGAAACTGAAGGTTCCCCTGTTTGGCCATGAGGTTCCGGTAATCAGTGACAATGCGGTCGATCCATCTTTTGGTTCAGGAGCAGTCATGATCTGTACATTTGGTGATAAGCAGGATGTCATCTGGTGGAAAGCACATAATCTCCCGCTCAGAAAGGCTATCGACAAGACCGGTCACATGACGGCCATTGCCGGAAAGTACCAGGGGATGGATACAGAAACATGCAGGGATGCGATCCTGTCAGACATGAAGTCTTCTGGTATATTAAACCGGCAGGAGCCTCTTATGCAGCGGGTTGGAACCTGCTGGAGGTGTAAGACACCAATTG
>JAAYPD010000035.1 GCA_012520015.1 Methanomicrobiales archaeon | reverse complement strand
GGCAGAAATTATTAGCCTGTACATGCTTTCAGGCTCTATAAGGGAGACTGGAACTCTTGTAATGAACGATCCGTCAGGTTCTGAATCAGTCGTTATGTTCATTCCCTGGAACTGAAAGACCAGTTTTGCCTGGACAGGAGATTTATCTTCTCCGGTTACTGTCCCTTTTATCCTGATGATATCGCCAGGGCTATAGTAACCACGATCGGTCTTTGCCTGGATGTTCATGTAATTTTCATCAGCCACAACAGAAGCAGCCTGCAATGCAGGTACCAGGATAAAGGCGCCAATGAGCATTGCCATGATTATTTTGCATGAGTTGTCTTTTTGTATCATTTCAAATCTCACCAGAGTTCTGACCTGTCACTCTCATTCAGGTAGAGTGGATCACCAGGGCCGATATCCGGAAAAGCCTCATAAAACCCGTCAAGGTGGAAAGGTATGGTATTCACCCTGAACCTGTTCCAGGGATGATCTTCTTTTGTTGTCACTTCCCGAAGACCTTCGTCGGTTATGTTCCCCCTCATAGCCTGGGCAAATGCAACGAAAAAGCGCTGCCGATCACTCAGGCCATCATACCCAGGTACATCCAGAGAATCAGGATCAGTTCTTGACCTGATAAATGCATTATATGCAAGGGTAAGCCCTCCAAGATCTGCTGAGCTCTCAATCAGCATCCTTGTTCCGTTAAGTGTCAGATTATCAAGGACCTGTGTTGAGTTTACCTGCACTATCAATGGCCATGCTGCATGGAAGTACCGGTTTGCATCATCATCGGTCCACCAGTTCTCTTTTTTACCATCCGGGTGATATTGCTGGCCTCCGATATCAATCATGTGAATAAGCTCATGACCATAGATCCATCCGAATGAACCGTAATTCCAGGCATCGTCGACCATCGAATCAAAAAATGGCGGGTTTAAAAAACCGGCCGGGGCAATAATCCGGTTGTGGACAAGGTCATAGTGTGCCTGCACACCATGGGGGGATACGTACCATATATCAGGATCAGATGGTTCACCTGACAGCTGAAGACTCCCTTCGGTAAAATATTCGGTAAGGGCCAGCATGTTCTCAAGGTACGATCTGTCCCCGATGGTCAGGTTCCTGTACTGGCCCCATTCCTCAGGGTATCCGGCCTGTTCTTTAAGGTAACCCATCTTAAGAAGTGCAGTATCTTTTGTATCCTGGCCCATCCAGGAAAGGTTGATCACCCTCTCCCGCATTACTTCCCTGATATTCCTGATTATCTCCTCTGCGATCTTCTTATCAGATGCACTAAAATAGCGGTCAACATACAGGTGAGCTATCGGATTTCCTAAATACAGGTTCATTATCTTTAAAATCCGATCTTTTTGTGGTGTTATCTCCTTTTTTGACAGGCTGACATCATAAAAGTGATAATACTGTTCCTGCATCTTTGGAGTGGCATAAGGGGCTGCAAACTGCAAAACCCGCCAGGTCAGGAAAGTCTTAAGATCATCGACCGGTTCAGAAGACAGGATCCTGCCTACTTCCCTGAGGTAATGGGGATTCATGACATAGATCTCTTTAAGATCCGGCCTTCCAGATCTGTCCAGGAGAACATCCCAGTTTATCCCTGGAAAAAGCCTGTCAAGATCATTAACCAGATAGGTTCCGGGTTTCAGTTCTTCTGAAGAGTAAGCGCTTGTGGTGTTAACCCCCATCTCAGCCTGTGCCATCCTTCGTTCAATACTGAAGACCACATCAGCTGCCCTGGCGGCCCTGCCCCTGTCCATTCCCTGGTCCATAAAGAACCCGGAGACATAGTCTTTCATGAGGTTTCGAACCCTGACTGGCTCGTCATACTCAAGTTCGTAAAATGGTGGAAACCTTATGGTAAAATCACCTGTATCGATGGTTGCAATAAGTTCTGCCCTCTTCTCCGGGTTCTCATCTATATACAGGATGAAAAAAGGATCAAGTCCCCTGGCCGTCAGGTTTGATGCAACAATGCGAACCTCACTCCTGTCAGATGCCCTGGAGATTTCATCTAATTCATCCTGGACTGGAGTAAGACCAATATAAGCATTTGAATCATCATTCAGTGCTGCCCGGTAAAATGATCCAAGCAGCTGCCCTGGCGAACCATCCTCTGCATCATGATCAGAGGCAGCCTCTTCTACAAGGGACCTGACACGGCTTTCAACCTTGTCTTCCACCTCTTCAAAGGCCGTATAAAATTTTTTCCCTTCAGGTACTGGATTATCAAGGATCCAGTGATAGTTTGCATATGAGAAGAAATCTTCTCCAGGGTTGATTGAAAGGTTCATACCCGGAGGAGTTGCCGTTGAAACTGTATCAGCAGTCACGAGGCCTGTAGGGAAAATGGCGAAGAAGAGACCGGTTAAAAAGAACCAGCTTAAGAGTGCCAGTGGGATACTTTTCCCATGGCTGGTTCTGCGCGGCATGTTCTCTATTGGGATAATACTTCTATTCATGGTAAGATATTCCTTGTAAAACATAGGTTGATGGGAAGCCATCTTGGCTTATGACATAAAAGATGTAAGAACTGCTATGGACCCGTTGGATAAACAGTACCGGCTTGTTCTTATCATCATTCTCATATCACTCATTATCGCTGCAGGAATATCAGTTTTATTTAACTCCGGACCTGGACGTGAACAGAAAACAGATACTATCATTCAGATCAATCAGGGCAATACATGGACTGACATGGACGGAGCAGAGACATGGATAGTCAGGATCCTCTGGGTCGACGATAAGAACAGGACCTACTCGTTCCAGGATTATCCACAGGAGTCAAAGCCTGATCCAGAGTCATATTCAATTGAGGGAAAGCCTCCTGACGGGTCACATGCTGCTATGATAAGGTTCCTCTCATGGGATGGAAGCACCGAACGGACACATGGAGCGCGGTACATAATGGATCAGGAGATGGTTACATCAATCCTGAACAAGTACAGCCTGATGGCATCTCTCCCTCCTGTGCCGGTGAGTACGCCAGATTATATTCAGACACCTGTGCCAGGATCTCCGGTGCCAGGTATGCTGGTACCAGAGTCAGGGGTGGTATGCAGGAATGATGATGGATCCTTTACCGCCAGGTTTGGCTATATATCAAGGCATGATTATCCTGTTTCACTCCCGGTTGGTGAACAAAACCGGTTTTATCCAGGTGTTGAAGACAGGGGTCAGCCGGTTGTTTTCCTGCCAGGGATCCATCATGATGCATTCACTGTCACCTACCCGGCAGATGCAACAAACCAGGTCTGGTATCTGATGAACAGGCAGGCATCTGCAGGAACAGTCCCTGAAGTGAACACCACCATAACCATTGAACCCCTGTCTGGTTATGCACCCCTTGAAGTCAGGTTCAGCCAGCGTTCAACCGGGTCGGTCTCTGACAACCCGTTGTCAGGATCCTGGAACCTTGGGGATGGGACGATCTCTTCTGCCATAGAACCTTTTTACCACAGGTATGAAAATCCAGGAGTTTACAAAGTCAGTTACATGGTTCAGAATACCTGCAATCATGCAAAAGATACCGGGGAAGTCAGGGTGCACAGGGCATCATTTAACTGGAATATTACCCCTGGAAGTTCAGGTGTGAGGTTTGAATCCACATCCGAAGGAGAACCTTCTTTATGGTTCTGGGATTTTGGTGACGGTTACACCTCATGGGATGAAAAGCCAGTTCACACCTATCAAAAACCAGGAATTTACAAAGTCGGCCTGACCGTTTCCGGTGAACATGGAAAAGGAACCGTGGTCAATACTATAAGCGTCCCGCCACAGTAAAATACATGTAAAAGGAGACTCGCCTGGCAGTAATAAGCCGCAACTGGGAAAATTTAACTGATTTCAGTCTTGGACGGAGGACCGTAGACTCTTTTAACTGCACCAAGAAGATTGTCTGCAATATAGGGTTTTACCACATAACCCCGGGCACCCATTCGCCTTGCAAGGTCCACCATACTCTCTTCGCCGACCGAAGTGCACATGATCACCTTTGCATCAGGGTCATCTGCCCGGATTCTCCTCAGAACCTCAATACCATTGATATCAGGCATGATAAGGTCAAGCATGACAAGATTTGGCTTTAAAGCATGATACTGCCTTACCCCTTCTTCCCCGCAGGTGGCCAAACCAGAGACCTCGTAACCTTCAGAGAGCAGGATGGATCTTAGAAGGTTGCGATCGAAATCCGTATCATCTACAATCAGGATTCCCATTTGTAATCGTCCTATGAATGTAAAGTTAAAAATCCCACACATTCGCCCGTGCCGGGTCTGGTGCCCCGATCACTTCTTTAACAGTAGCAAGCAGGGATTTGGCCTGGAACGGTTTGATAATGTATCCTTTTGCGCCATATCGCATGGCAAGGTCAACAACCGGGTCAGAGTGGGCTGATGTGCATATAAGAGCCTTGGTTTCACTATTCTCTTTCATCAGCTTTGAAAGAACCTCCATCCCATTCATCTTTGGCATCATAAGATCGATGGTGATCAGATCAGGCTGGAGTGTTCTGGAGAGCTCTATTCCTTCTTCTCCATTTCTTGCAGTCCCGACCACTTCATACCCTGCAGAAAGCAGAATAGAATGAAGTACTTTACGATCAAGATCCTCGTCTTCAATTATCAGCACTGTTGGCATACCATTCTCCAGTTTCTCACTGTCCGGATCCTTCAGGGAATGTAAAGTAAAAAGTTGCACCTTCCCCTACTTCACCTTCCGCCCATATT
Source organism: Methanomicrobiales archaeon (assembly GCA_012520015.1). GTDB lineage: Archaea > Halobacteriota > Methanomicrobia > Methanomicrobiales > Methanospirillaceae > Methanospirillum. The sequence goes on along the minus strand of JAAYPD010000035.1, from coordinate 1,954 downwards.
CGTCCTCCATGCCGGTTAACAATCCGCTGCACCGTGGCAAGGCCGATGCCATTTCCCGGGAACTCATTATGGGAATGCAGTCTTTGTAAAGGAATAAAGATAAGATTTGCTTTGTCAGATGGAAAACCTGCTCCATTATCCTTTACAAAAAATATCTTTGTCTGCCCCTGCATAATACTTCCAACCTGGATTAATGCACCATCAGTTTTGTTTGTATATTTCCAGGCATTCCCAATAAGATTCTTGAGAGCAATCTCGCACAGGCCAGGATCTCCATTTATAATCAGCCCGTCTTCAACCTTCCAGGAGACCTTGCGATCCGGTTCACTGGTTGCCAGCTGGCCCAGGATTTCGCGCGCAATATGAGAGATGTCCAGCTTCTCAATTATGATAGGCGCCCTTGTGACACGTGAAAGCCTCAAAAAGTCCTCGATCAGATGATCCATCTGGTTTGCCGCATCCCTGATCCTTGAAAGACATTCAACTCCGTCAGGTGGCAGGTAGCCCGCATAAGTTTCCTGGAGAATCTGGGAAAAACCATCAATTGCGATGAGCGGTGCCCTAAGGTCATGTGAGACCGAGTAACTGAATGAGTCAAGTTCCCGGTTTGCAGCTTCAAGCTCAGCTTCAAGCTTGGACCTCTCTCTTGCCATCTCAATGGTCACATATAGATCCCGCTCCCTGAATGGTTTTACAAGGTATCCAAACGGGCCTGCCTCTTTTGCGCGGGCAATGGTCTGTTCATCAGCATAGGCCGTAAGGAAAATGACCGGAATATGGAACTGGCCTGAGATCCTGTCAGCTGCCTGGATGCCATCAATTTTTCCTGCCAGGTGAATATCCATAAGGATCACATCAGGCCTGGTTTTTCCTGCCATCTCAATTGCTTCTTCCCCTGTCGGAAGAGTATCTATCACTTCATATCCATATCTGCGAAGCTTTGAGGCAATGGATTCTGCAACAATTGCCTCATCTTCAACGACAAGTACCTGGGTCATAAATCACCTGCTTGTTTGGGGAAAGTAACGGTGCACATCATTCCTGCGCCCTGTTCGCTGTCGATAACCAGTTGTCCGCGTATCTGCTTTGCAAGGATCCTGACAAGGCGCATTCCAAGACTTGAGATCTTCTCGATATCAAATCCAGGGGGAAGGCCAACTCCGTCGTCAGAGTACCGCATTATGCAACCTCCATCATCACATGTCAGGTGTATCGTGATAAGGCCGGAAGGCCGGTCAACAAAGGCATATTTCATCGAATTTACCATCAGTTCATTGATTATCAGACCGATGGTGACGGCGGTGTCAAGGGAGAGTCTTATATTTCCGACATCAATCTCTGTCCTTATATCCCTTACCGTGGCGAATCCTTCAGTCACAGCAATGGCAAGATTCTCAAGATAATCTCCAAATGGTATACCTGCAAGGGATTCGGTCCGGTATAATGTCTCATGAACAAGAGCCATCGAATCTATCCGTTGCTCACAGTCATGAAGGGCTGACAAAACCACCTCATCGGTGATGTATTCTTCCTGGAGCTGGAGCATACTTGAGACTATCTGCATATTATTCTTGACCCGGTGATGGAGCTCGCGGAAGAGAATATCCTTCTCTTCTATCATCTGCTGGAGCTTTTCCTGGTACCTTCTATTCTCAGTAATATCTATAAGAATACCACGGATTCCAGAAAAAACCCCGTCCCGGATTATGGGGGCCAGTGAAAGGTGAAATGTTCGTGGATCAGCAGGATCTCCAGCTGCGATAAAATCCCCGGCAACAGGTACCAGGTCATTTCCCAGTTTCTTCATTATGGTTGAGAAACGAAGCTGTTCTTTTGGTGATACCAGCTGGGAGGCCATGGTAATATTTTCATGGGAACTGTTAGTCTTATTTAGCAGCCCAAAGACACCACGGTTACAAAAAGTCAGCTTACCACCAACATCAGCTTCAAACAG
>JAAYPD010000002.1 GCA_012520015.1 Methanomicrobiales archaeon | reverse complement strand
TCCCTGATATCCTGCCTTTTTTCATCTGATTCTGCTGGTTTTCCTGCCTCAAACAGAAACAGTTCCCGTATGGTTGCCTGTGTCCCTTCAATCCGGGAGGAAATTATTGCCTCCTGAGTGATAAGCGGGGCAAGAAGGAGATCAGGGTTTTGTATGCTTTGGAGTAATCCGTCAAATCTGCCCAGGGCTGCATTGGCAGCACCAATGAGTGGGATATGAGTTATCCAGTCGATACCTGATGGGGGTAATGGTTCTGGTATGAAAGGTTCTGGTTTCATGGGTTGACAGGTGGACCATTGTGGGTAATCAGATACCAGCAAGAGTGTTTGTGGATCATCATGACAGGATCTGATACCTGCAAAATATCAGGGTTTTTTATAATAGAAGATATGGGTTAACCGGTAAAGAATTCATCGGTTAGAAATTACCTCTACATTGTCATGTTTAAACGGTTAGTTATCCTGGTCCTCTCATATTTTTTCATTAATCCTATATTCCCGCCAATTCATAACGAGCCCGGCGGTCTTACTCCAGGTTCATGATACAACCGTTTCTGTTCATAAAACATTTCACCAACCTTGAGGACTCTGCCCGGCTGCTCAAAACGTTCAATCACACTGAGTTTATCCAAAAGGGATGGCAAGGTGTATCTCTTAAGAAGACCGGTAATCTGCATCTGTTTTTTAGATCGGGATCACATCCCAAAGACAATGATCTGCTTTCCTTCATGGTCTATTTCTTTGGAAAAGATCTTCTCTTCCCAGCTCATCCCTTCTCTCTGGTCAAAGATGAGCAGGTAAACTTCCCTGGCTCCACACAGGTCTGCATACCTGGAAACCTGTTCAATTCCTTTGCGAATAATAGATTCCCTGGATCCCCTTATTATCTTACATTCCACGACAAAACGCTGTACTGAACCATCAGGGAGAGCCCAGAGAATAAAAAGATCCGTTCTTCCTTTCCCAAGTCCGTATTCCCTTGTTATTCTCCCGCCTCCATTAACAATCCGCTGGAGAAATGCCTGGAGGAGGAGTTGTGGTCCTGCTTCGCGGTAAGAAAACCTTTCAAGCCATATCTCACTATGTTCCCTGAAAAATTGTTGAAACTCCTGGAGAAGTCTTTTCATCTCCAGCCTTCCATCTGGAGAGATGTACCATGCAGGCTGTTTTGTGATGGAAAGTTGGGTAGAATAAGTTAGAATTCTGGGTATTATCTCCTGGTAGATAGGATTTGAGATCCTAAGCTGGCCTTTGGTTGTGATTAGTCCCAAATCCTCTGCGTACCAGATATCATCTTCAGGTATGATTTCCGGCTTTCCTTCTCCGCTGAGTATTGGTTCTATAACTCTTCTGACACGTTCTTCCTTCAGCTTATCGGCCAGCTGATCAAGGTGTGTCTCCCTTCTCTGGATGAGTCGTTCCTTCGCTTCCATGACAAGAGACTGAGTTATGGGAAGTGAACGGTCAATTCCATCTTCTATTTTGAAACAAGCTTCGTATGCAAGGGCATTAACAAGCCAGGGCTGGCCCATGGTGAGGAGATGGACGGATTTTATAGCCTCTTCTTCTATCTCCTGCCCTGTCTCTTTCGAATGCTCAAGGAGAAGTGTTCTGATCTCTTCTTCGGTGAAATTTCCAAGTCGTAATGACTCTGCCTTGATATTAAAGGCACTTCCGCCGGTTATGACTTCCTTTTCGATTTCCGAGTGGATCCGATAATCACGAATATCACGGACGCCACAGAGGATGACTGATGATGGGAATAGTTTAGGTCTTTTTGTATAACCTGCCCTTATCTGACGGAGAACGGAGATTAATACATCCCCGATGAGTGAATCAATCTCATCGATGATAAGAACAAGTGGCCTTGTGGAATTCCTGCATAAAAGACTGAGTGCAACTCCAAGGGCTGCGTCTTCACCGTTTTCCTCAAAAATGGATGCCCGGTTTTCCAGGGGTGAGGGATCTGAAAATAAGTTCTCTGATTCATGAGCAAGTTGGGAAAGAATGGCTTTTATCCCTCTTCCAACATTATTGCGTGCAGTCTGGGCGACCTCCACATTGATATACAGTGCCTGATATCTGCCTTCATGGTTCAGGTAATCCCGTAGTGCAAGCATGCATGAGGTCTTTCCACTCTGTCTTGGTGCATGCAGGACAAAGTACTTCTTCTGTTTGATGAGCATGAGTATTTCAGGGAGATTAAACCGTGTTAGGGGAGGGATGCAGTAATGATCCTGGCAGTTCACCGGTCCTGCGGTATTAAAAAACCTCATTATATATCCTTATGTCCTGCTGACAGATAGTTTTCTCTCTGTTTATCTCTTCTCAAGGGCTCATGGGTATTAAGACCGCCTGAGATCGTTAACGTTTAATCAGGAGATCCTTGCATAAACGACTTTGTCTGGTTTTAAGTCAGATTAATATCTTGAAAACATTTCTCTGATATGTTATAGTATCTGGTTGCCTTCTCATATTTGATTACAGGGAGGTATCTATTATCACGATAAAGAAGAAATATTGATATCAAATTTACTATTCACTTATTCACTTATTCAATAAGGAGGCAGATACAGAATGGATGTAATCAAGGAGATCAATACCATGCTTCCGGATATTAAAAGAAGATTTGGAATATCCAGGATTGGTGTATTTGGTTCAGAGGTTTCCGGTAATCCATCTCCAGGCAGTGATATCGATATTCTCATTTCATTTCAAGAAGATAAAGAGACTTTTGACAACTACATGGATTTGAAATTCTTTCTTGAAGACAAGTTTGGGAAAAAGGTTGATCTTGTCATTGAGGATAGCATAAAATCCAGGTTGAAAGAACGAATTATCCATGAAACCGTATTTGTATGAGAGACTGGATACTATTTGTTGAAGATATCTTTCAGGCATGTGTCGATATAGAATCCTATGTTAAGGATTTATTCTGATTAGCTTAATCCCTCTTCGTAAAAATGGCATTATCGCCCAGAAATACCGGAAAAAGACCGGTACATGGTTTAATACTTCCCTGAATAGCTATTATCATGGAGGTGTATATGCTCCCATCTGCAAATTGAGCTTATTTTCTAATTCCAGACAATATACTCGGAGAATTTAAGGTGGTCCCGGCGACATGTGATATGTAAGACCGGATCTTTATCTCTCGATGAGGATTTACTCATACTATCCCAATCCCCAAATATCTAAAAATATGATCTTTGTCGTGTTTTTTGCACCCCGCAATAGTGGGCATCCAATTGTGCATTTCCAGCAACAAGAAGATTGTAAAAGTTATTTTCCATAGGAATGGATGCCCCATGAAGGGTCAAGATACAGGCCCTTTATTTATTATCACATGATTTTCAGTTTGTTAACCAAATAAGGCTCTATTTCATCTTTAACTGAAGTAAAAGGATTTAAATGGTAGACCAGTAAAAATTCAACAACAAGATCATCCATACCCTCATTAAACAATAAACCATACATATTTTACAAGGACCTTGAAGATTCACGCCGGATGAAATCTATCCTGGCTGGAGAGGGGATCTAAATCATCATGATCTGCCATAAGAGCTGGCGAAGAGGGAAAAGAAGATACATGAATAAAAAAATTCCAGTCCTTATAATTTTATTAATCGTTGTCACTGGCTTCATATTCGAACCTGCATTGGCTATTCTGCCATCCCAGGCAGACCAGAACATAGCCGGGGAACATGATGAAGCAATCACAGCCAGCCAGAGTCAGCCGGTAAAGATCGGAGTTCTGGCGAACCGAGGATATGATATTGCCATGCAGGAGTGGGGACCGACTGCGGATTACCTGAACAAAACCCTTTTCCCGTTGCAATTTACGATAGTTCCTCTTGACTTTAATGAGATACCTGAGGCAGCAAGGACACAGAATATCTCATTCCTCTGTGCAAATCCATCAGTATATACCTACCAGGAGTATTTTGGTCTTGCCCAGAGGATTGCAACGCTCCAGGTGCCAGGAGATCCCGAACCACAGGCGGTCTTTGGCGGAGTTATCTTTACCAGGTCAGACCGGACCGATATCGTCCACCTTGGGGACCTGAAGGGGAAGTCATTTGTGGCGG
>JAAYPD010000006.1 GCA_012520015.1 Methanomicrobiales archaeon | reverse complement strand
TCATTTCAATCCTCATAATAATGTAAATATTCTTCTTCAGTTAGTCCTGCTTTGTGTATTGATGCCTTTAGTAATCCGATTTTAATTTCACCAGATATTGGTATAGTTATTAGTTGTCCATTGGGCATTTTAATGTTAATGTGATCCCCTTTGCCCTTTCTGGGTATTCCACCAGCTTTATAAAAGCCTTTAATCGCATCCTGGCCTTTCAATCCTTTTAATTTCTTCATCTTACTCCATAATAGTTCAATAATATTTGTAAGACCGTCCCTCGAAATCCACTTTTCGTATGAATGATATTCACATCATCCTGAAACGGGATGCCACTCATTTCCCGGATTGAGACAACACACTGACGAATAAGATCAATAAGATGATCCGGTTCATACTGCTTCGTTAGAGTAAAATCAAGATCATCTGAGAACCGGTGATGTTCAATATAGACTTTCCTTATCCCTGTGCCCCCTTTGAGTGCCATTAGGAAATCGCACACGGATGAACGAGCAATGAACCTCCAACAAATTCATGAAGGGAATATCCACCATGAGAACTATCAAGAGGAAAAATCAGATATTTGCCCTTTTCAATTCGTTCGATCAATCCTCTGGTTTCAAGCCGTGAAAGCAGAACCCGGAGCACTTCCTTTTTTATTGATGTCTTCGCGACTGCCTCATCAATCGTGAATACCTCGCCATCTCTGGCAAGTGATCTGATAAGGTCTAAAGACATGATCAACTTTAGGTACACTATAGTTAACAATTTTGTTAATTTTGGTGTACAAAAAGTGGATTGATAAGGCGGGCAGAGATTCCGGAGTCGGTACCTTTTCACTCACATCATCAGTAAAGGAAATAGTATCTTCCTTTCTTGCTGTAGCATATGGAGTCTGTTTCTGAACCAGGACCACCATACAATCCTTATCCGCCGAAACGCTATGAATAACCCCATTATCCACGGACATTTTCACCAACCATTGATGACATCTACCATTCCCCCGATATGATCTGTATGGGGATGACTCGAAACCATCACATCAAGACCGGTAATCCCTGGATGATTACAACGCTTAGATCTGAACAGTTTGACCGACTTTATTTCACCCATTTTCGTTTCTCTGGGTCAGTAAGAGCAATATTCACTTCCAGTTGCCTGATATCACAGGCACGTTCCATCTCCCGTGAAGTCAGATCAAACCCCCTGATCATCAGGACCAGAACTCGGGAAACATTCCGTTTCATCCCGATATCATTGAATATTTCCGCAATCTTCTCTTCCCCATCAGAGAGTTGCTGAGAAATATTGTCTCCCACCATAGAGCGTGCTTTATTATATGATGCATAATATATCTAAAGAACAATATATCTATGCTCCATATTGATCTCAAGATGAGAACAGTAAATATAACTATGGATTATTCGAACAAATGATATACCATGACCCAGGCAGCAAAGGTTCTTGAAAAACTCAATACAATAAAACCGCAATTAGCAAGCCAATATCATATCAGAAGATTTGGCCTGTTCGGTTCTGTAATCCGTGGAGAGCAGACCTCGGATAGTGACATCGATATCCTTGTTGAATTTGATAATCCGCCCAGCATTTTTGGATTTCTCGAACTGGAAGAAAAATTGGAAGAAGCGTTACAGGTTCCAGTTGATCTTGTGGATATTGAAGGATTAAAACCTATCCTCCGTCCAAAAATTGAGGGAGTCCAAAAATCAGGTGTAAATGACAGAACATGATGGAAGACGTTTTGAATTTTCAACCGGTTTCTGGACACCCTCTCAAATAATGGGCGTTCCCTTGAGTATGCGTTGGGAGAATAAAATCGGGTGTTGACTCATTCCACAGTGCCTGCACAAAACAAACCGGATTCTTTTTCATGCACCACTGATAATCTCTTAATATGCCTTGTCCACCCGAAGTTCTTAAACTCATTAACCAATTTTCTTATTATCGCTCAAAATATACCGCCGCAGATTACAACGAAACCCATCTCCGGAATGAGTTTTTAAACCCTCTCTTTGAAGCCCTCGGGTGGGATGTATACAATAAAGCAGGCATTTCTGAACTCTATAAAGATGTCATCCACGAAGATCAGGTAAAAATTGGTGGAGTTACCAAGGCTCCGGATTATTCATTCCGAATTGGAGGAACCCGGAAGTTTTTCGTGGAGGCAAAAAAACCGTTCATCAAGATCAAAGAAGATCCTGCTCCTGCGTTACAGATCCGGCGGTATGGGTGGAGTGCAAAACTTCCGATCTCGGTTCTGACTGATTTTGAAGAGTTTGCCATTTATGACTGTACAATTAAACCGACTGAGAAAGACGATGTAAAGAAGGCCAGAATCTTCTACTGTCAGTTTACAGAGTATGAAGAGAAGTGGGAGTGGATCTCCGAACGGTTTAGTAAGAATGGTATCCTGCATGGCGGTTTTGATGCATATGTAGAAGATTTGGTGAAAGGGAAAGGCGGGAAAGGGACGGCAACGGTTGATAAGGACTTTCTCTCTTCACTTGAATCATGGCGTGAAACCCTTGCAAAGAACATCGCTCTTCGCAATCCTGATCTCTCGATTCGTGAGCTGAATGATGCGGTCACCAGGACGATTGATCGGATAGTATTTCTCCGGATTTGTGAGGATCGGAGTATTGAGCAGGAATACCAGCTTGGTCTGATTGGTGAGGGGAAGGAGGTTTATTCACGTCTTTGCGACCTCTTCCGGTATGCGGATGACAAATTCAACTCTGGTCTCTTTCATTTCTCTCTGGAGAAGGGGTGGGATGAAAGTCCGGATGAACTGACTCTTTCTCTGAAAATTGATGACAAGACCCTGAAAGAGATCATATCCGGTCTTTATTATCCCAAGTCACAGTATGAGTTCTCGGTCATGCCTGCCGATATTCTTGGTAAGGTCTACGAGCAGTTTCTTGGGAAAGTTATCCGGTTAACCGATGGTCACCAGGCAAAGGTTGAGGAGAAACCTGAGGTCAGAAAAGCAGGTGGTGTTCATTATACTCCGACATATATTGTTGAATATATTGTGAAACACACAATTGGAGAACTGATTAAGGATAAAACCCCGAAAGAAGTTTCATTACTTCAATTTCTTGACCCTGCCTGTGGGTCAGGCTCTTTTCTTATTGGAGCATACCAGTATCTTCTTGACTGGCATCTGCAATGGTATTCTGAGCATCTGGCACCACTCATAAAAAGCGGGATTTCACCGAATGCAAACGAGATAACGAATCTGCTCCCCTCAGGGACAAAGCAGATCCCGGTGAAGGGGAAGAAGAGTAAGCAACCAGAGTATTCACTGCCGATATACCAGATATCTGAAACCGACTGGAAACTGACCACCGATGAGAAGAAGCGGATACTTATTAAAAATATATATGGTGTCGATATCGATCCCCAGGCGGTTGAGGTTACGAAATTATCCCTCCTCCTGAAAGTCCTCGAAGGGGAACGATCAGAACTCATCGATAAACAGTTAAAGATAACTGCCGAACGGGTGCTCCCATCCCTGCATAAGAATATCAAGTGTGGGAATTCGCTGATAGGGAGTGATATTCTCAGTCAGACAACCCTTGAAGGTGAGGAGATATATAAGATCAATCCCTTTGACTGGGACCGGGAGTTTTCAGAGATAATGCAGGGTGGAGGGTTTGATGCGGTTATTGGGAATCCTCCGTATGTCAGGCAGGAATCTATCAAGGAGATGAAGGAGTACTTTTCTTCACGGTACCAGACCTATCAGGGTACTGCCGACCTGTATGTGTATTTTGTTGAGAGAGGAATGTCGCTCCTCCGTGATGGAGGGTATTTCTCATATATTGTCGCGAATAAGTGGATGAGGGCTGCATATGGGAAACCTCTCCGAAAATGGCTCAAGGAGAGGCAGATAGAAGAGATAATTGACTTCGGTGATCTCCCGGTTTTTGAACAGGCTACTACTTATCCCTGTATTCTCCGGATGAGTAAAAAAATACAGGATAATACGATTCAGGTTACGAATGTTGATACCCTCTCCTTTCATTCACTTGATGAGTACATTCTGGAACATGGGTTTATCCTCGACCAGCAGGGTTTGGACGAGAGTGGATGGGCACTGGTAAATGAAAAAGAGAAGGCTTTATTGGACAAAATTCGGGCTGCTGGGATTCCACTTGGTGAGTATGTAGACGGTAAGATATTCTATGGTATTAAAACGGGTCTCAATAAAGCTTTCGTAATTGATGAGGATACTAAAAACCGATTGATTGCTGAGGATCCGAAATCCGCTGAATTGATTAAACCATTTCTGGCTGGGCGAGATATAAAGAGGTATCAGCCGTTAGATAATCATGGTCAATACTTGATATTCACCCGTCATGGTATTGATATCGATCAATATCCCGCTATTAAGGGACATTTGTTACAATTCAAACAGGAACTTACTCCACGACCTGATAATTATTCTGGAACAGATTGGAAGGGAAGGAAACCCGGGAAATACAAGTGGTATGAGATTCAGGATACGATTGATTACTGGAAAGAATTTGAAAAGGATAAGATAGTATATCCAGAAATATGTCATAAAAATGAATTTACGTTTGACACTGATGGGTACTATACAAATAATAAATGTTTCATCATTCCTACCACCGATAAATATCTTTTAGGAGTATTAAGCAGTAATCTTTTCTTTTTTTTATTCAAAAAAATTCTGCCGCAATTACAAGGTGGATTTTTCATGCCTGCATATGTAAAGCTTAAAGATTTTCCAATACGTCTTATTCTTCATTCTGACAATAGAGATGAGACCTTGTACCATCGAATAGTAAACAGTGTCACGAATATCCTTGCTCTCAGCAAGAACCTTGCTATAGCACGCCTTCCACTCGAAAAGGATCAATTAAAACGCCAAATCGACGCAACGGACCGAGAGATCGACAAACTCGTCTACCAACTCTATGAACTCACTGAAGACGAAATAAAAATTATCGAGGAGTCAGTATAATGAAGGCATATCTGGATGTCTGTTGTTTGTGCAGACTTTTCGATGATCAATCACAATTCAGGGTTCGAATCGAAACTGATGCTGTTGAAGAGATTTTGGCCTTATGTTATTCACGCTTCAGCCTGATATCCAGCACACCGATATTTTATGAGATCAGTCGGATGAATGACAATATGAGAGTGTAACAAATTAGGGGGATTCTTTCACGATCTTCTGAATATATCCGCATTGACGAAAAAATTGTATCCCGGGCAAAAGAACTGGCACCCATCGGGATTAGAAACCTTGACGCTTTGCACATTGCCTGTGCAGAGAGGGCTCATGCGGTTTTCCTCTCCACTGATGATGGGATAATTAATACTTTGAAACGGCCTAACCATTCTATAGCAATCAGAATAGATAATCCGGTACGATGGCCTTTCGGAGGTGAACGAATTCTTATGAAAGTAAAACCCATTGCACAACTACAATACGAGGGTGTATCCGCACTCATTGAGAAATTAGGACCGGTTGATACCGCCCGGTTTATCCGGATATTTTATCCCGGAACTGGCGACTACACAGCTGAGAGACGTAACTTGTTTAATGAGAGTATGGACGACCTGGTTGCTGAAATGAAAATTCTTGAAGATGAAAATCCCCAATCCTGATCTTTGTATTAATCAATTAACCCTGTCGGAAAGGTCGCATCAATAC
>JAAYPD010000034.1 GCA_012520015.1 Methanomicrobiales archaeon | reverse complement strand
GAGTTCTTCTTTTTCAATCTCACAAAAAAACTAAAGGATCAAGTAGTAGCACTGAGTTTTAAGAATATTTTTCCATCAAGGGAACAGGATGCCGCGTAGGGGAAATTTTTTGCTACTCAGGTATATATTACTTTAAAAAATTTGTGCCGATGGATGTGAATCTATGACATCATTCCTGCGTTTTTCAGAATTGTCTGTATTTCATGTAATTGTTGTTCAATATTCTGGTATCTCACTTGAAGGGAATCTTTAAGATCTGATCTCATCTCCTGTATCTCCTGAATTGTCCCTTTTTGAAGAGAGATCTGATAATCCTGCTTATCAAGCATCTGATCCTGTTTATCGAGCATCTGATCCTGCTTATCTAACATCTGGTCCTGTTTATCGAGCATCTGATCCTGCTTATCTAACATCTGGTCCTGTTTATCGAGCATCTGATCCTGTTTTTCCAGCATCAGCTCTCCAATTTCTACAGAACGACGGCTGTTAGAATCGATACGCACCAGGTATACAATGGCTGCATCCAGACGCTCTCCTAATTCTTCATCAGGACTTCCTCTTTGAATTTCAAAATACTTCCATTTCCCTTCATAAGTGCCGGGTTCAATCTTAATCGATTCAACAAAGATGGGATCTTTCTGAATTTTGATTTGAGATACAAACTGCTCCAGGTCCTGTTCATTACCCTCAGCAATAATCTCAACATCATATCCGGGACAATTCCGGACAATTCCGGTAATATTATTTTTTTTGGCTATTTTTGTCACAAAATCCCGATATCCGACACGCTGAACTTCCCCTGATGCAATAATATTAATACGATTCATGATTAGACAATGTCTGTTATTCTTTATATTTTTGCTTATTCCCGGATGAAATATCTTTCATATGGTGTAGTTCACAAAAGCCGAAAACAGGTCAGTACCAGTCTTCTTTAATAGTAGTCTACAATTCAACCCAATTGAAAGACATGAACAACACATTCTTACACAGTTTGAGACTTGTGACAGTTTTTTCGGTAAAACCTGCATAATTCACGAAATAAAAGAAAATATTAAAATGCCGGGCCTTTATCGGGCCTCATAAAAAATTTAATTAATATGCACACTCAACTTTTCCTTCGATAACCTTTCCCTTACAACAGGTCTCGGTCTTCGGATTATAACAAGTATCCCCACATTTTGTGTAACCCTTTCCATCATATACCTTACCAAGACAACAACTCTGGTTGTTCATGTTATAACAGGAATCCCCGCATTTTTGCCAGCTTGTGCCTGGATAAATCTGGTTGTTACAACAGGTCTCATTAGTCAGATCATAACATACACCACCGCAGACTCCCCATAATAATCCATCTTTAGGCTCTCCCTTACAACAGGACTGGGTAATCGGGTTGTAAAATGAATCCCCGCAAGTCGGAAGACATCTTGTCCCGTTTACTGGAATACCATTGCAACAGACCTGTTTTTCAAGATTGTAACAGACATCCCTGCACACTCCCCATCTAAGGCCATCATATACCTGACCCTTGCAACAGGACTGTTTAGCTGGATCATAACAGTTGTCGCCGCATGGTATGCAGATCTGCCCTGCTCCGATTACAGAGGCAGACAGGCTGATTATGACCAGAAGAGCAGCTGCCGCGATCCATATGTGAATCTCTCTCATACAGCAATGTACGTCTTTACCAGCTCATGAAGTTTCTTTATCCCGGTGGGAAGGTTTAAGAGATTCAAAACCAGTCACAATCAGAGGCCCTGACATCCTCATTCATACCTTTTGACATACATAAATTACACAATACCTATGCCTGAAGAACCATCGCAGAGAACCGCCCTTTTAGTGATGGGCTGTCCTAAAGTTCCGGTCCAGACAAGCCTTGTTCTTTATCTGGCCCACCGGATGAAAAAAGCTGGAATCAGAACCATTATTGCAGGAACGCCTTCAGCAAGACAACTGATAAGGGTTGCAGATCCTGACGGACATTATACCATGGAGATGAAAGACCTTGATACTACCATAGCAGCCTTGTCTGAAGGAAAACTGACCGTCACAGACAGCTATGTCTTTGTGCATAATGATGCAGGGATCAGCTATGCCGCAACCATCCAGTTCCTGACAGACAGGCCTGTCACGGCGGTGATCTTTGGCGAGGAGGCAGAAGAGGTTAGCCATGAGATCACCTTTCCCTGCAAAATAATTGCAGAACCTGCAACACATAACCCGATGCCATTAAAACACAGACTTGAGGAGGCTGCTCCATGGGATGCTTAGAATCTCTTCCATACGAAGTAATAATGTCAAAAATCACATTTAAAGAGGCTCGAGATTTTCTCTCCAAGTACCAGGAGAAGTACGATGTCCAACCAGGTTACCGGATATTTGACCTGAACATAATCGGAGTTCCCCCAATCAGGGTGGCAGTTGACGGAGATTCTGTCATCTTTCCCTATACAAAACCATGTCATGGGACTTTTCTTATCCGTGTCAGGGAAGCGGCAGATGAGATTGCAAGACTTAGGGGAAGTAAATAGGATGGGTACATGCGCCCTTATGTCATTGTAAACGTTGCTGTCAGTGCAGATGGGAAACTCTCCACCAGGGAACGCAGACAGGTAAAAATATCCGGTGCAGACGATTTTGACCGGGTGGATGAGTTGAAGGCCGGTTGTGATGCGATAATGGTCGGCATCGGAACCGTTCTTGCAGACGATCCTTCCCTTACGGTAAAGTCGGATGCAAGGATAGATGCACGTGTCAGGAACGGAAAACCTGAGCATCCGGTCAGGATAGTTGTCGATAGTAAAGGGAGAACACCGCCTGATGCAAAGATACTTCACAAGGGACCAGGACTTCGGATCATTGCAGTATCAGATCTGGCAACGGATGGAGATATCGCAGTTCTTAAACAATATGCAAAAGTTATCCATGCCGGAGAAGATACTGTAGATCTCTCAATACTCCTCGAAAAATTACATGGATTGGGTATCAGCCGGTTGATGGTGGAAGGTGGCGGGACTCTTATCTGGGGGCTTTTATCTGCAGGGCTGGTAGATGAACTACTGGTATTTGTCGGCAATATTATCATCGGTGGAAAAGATGCACCAACTCTTGCCGATGGCGCAGGATTTATTTCTGAATCAGACTTTATTTCTCTTAAACTGGAAAATGTCCTTACCATAGAAGAAGGGGTTCTGTTCCACTGGAAAGTAAAAAATAAAGGGGATGAATAGAGAAAGGGTTCACATTCTTTTGTAATACTACTAAACAAATACTTTATACTATGCAGATACGATATACATACCAGTATTCGAATAGTAAGGGATGACCTGTGTGAACCAGGTAGGTTAGTTGTGGAAATAAAAAGAATAGTAACCAGTAGGTAGATTTGTCTGGATTAACCAGAAATAACTAATATTTCATGAAATGTGTGTAATGATTGAATAAAAGGGGTTACAGTGTCTGAAGAGATAATTTTCATCGTTGAAGATAACCAGGTAATTGCCGATCTCATCTCATGGCGGCTTACTGAAATGGGTTACCATGTTGCGGGAACTGCCGGTGACAGCACTGAGGCCATGATAGGAGTAGAGGAGATAAGGCCTGCCCTTGTCCTGATGGATATCGACCTGCCTGGTGACATGGATGGAATAGAAACAGCCAAGGAGATAATCAAAAGGTACAATATTCCAATTGTATATATCAGTTCAATGCTTGATCCGGGTATAATGGAAAGGGCAAAAGATACAAAGCCCAGGGGCTACATTGTCAAACCTTTCACCGACAATCAGCTGCGTGCCACGATCGAGATGGCATTACAGGGATGAGATTCACACCATCCTGATAAAATTTTTAAGTATTGCAATACCGCACTCCCCGCTCTTCTCCGGGTGGAACTGAACCCCGGCAGCGGTCCCGTTTCGCACAGATGATGCAAATGTGTCTATGTATTCTGTTGACGTTACACAATATCTGGCAGGAGTATCTGCCCAGAATGAATGCACAAAATACATGAAAGACTGATCTGGTATCCTTTCAAACAGGGGATCATCCAGTTTTTCAAGTTTTATCTGGTTCCATCCCATGTGGGGGATCTTGTATCCCGGGGCATCAGAAAATCGTTTTACTGTTCCTGGAATAAGTCCAAGACCTTTATTTAGTCCATGTTCATGGGACTCTTCCATCATCATCTGCATGCCAAGACAGATTCCAAGGATCTGTGCATGTCCTTTTGAATCAGTAATGGCCTTTGCCAGGTCCGAAAGCCTGGTCATTCCCTCATGAAATGCACCAACCCCTGGAAGAATTATTCCTTCCGCTGCACTTATCTCTTCAGGGTTTTGTGAGACAAGAGTGGCTGCCCCGGCTTTCTCTAAAGCTCTGCTAACGCTGCGCATGTTTCCGAGACCATAATCAACGATGACAATCCTGCTCATGCTGCATCGTCTCCCCTTGTTCTCCACTCACCACTCTCAAACCATGACTTTGAGATCCCGTTATTCTCCATCCATAAGCTGACTGCATCCTCCCATTCCTGCCAAAGCTCAGGATGAACCGATTTTATCTTCTCAAGAACACCTGCATCACTGGCAGGGCACATATAACACCCCATCCTGTCAACCCCGTGCCTGTATAGGTCATTGAACGGTGCATTTTCACGAAATATGTACAACCATACATGAAGGGCGGTCCAGGTATGAATCGGGGCAAGGCATACCTGGTTCTGGACATAGGAATTACGCCATACACGTGGATTTTTCATTCTCGAGAAAGATTCGTACTTTCTCTGCCCTATAAAAGATACCAGTTCGCCATCTTCCCCGTAATTTTCAATTATATGTCTTCGTAATGGCTCTAACTTGGTGGTTCTGCAACACCAGCGATTGTCCCTGGCAGGAGGTCCTGACAGCTCAAAGTCCTGCCAGAATTCATCCCTGGACTCTATCCTGACACAAGCAAGATCATATTGCCTCTGCACATCACGGACATTCTCTTCGGTTGATGGAAACTCAAGCCCGGTGTCGATGTAAAGGATGGGAAGCTTTTGGTAGGTGTTCATCACTACAAGGAGGGTTGCAAGGCTGTCTTTCCCCCCTGAATATGAGACTGACATTGGAAGATGCTCATATGGCCCGATATGGTCGGCGATAAATTTTCCAGATGCTTTCTCGGCTTTTGCCAGGACATCTGCATTTGCCCTGACCGCATCATCCCATGTAGCTTTACCAGGGACATAAGTGGAGGGGACATTCTTTCTTGTCTTTACAACCTGTCCGCGTTCCATCTTCCCGGCTTTGTCTGCATCAACCTTTGCTCTTACAACTCCGGCACATATTCCGGACTTTGTCATCATAAAGACCTCATCACCTTCCCTGACAGAAGGGTCACAAAAGACAAGACCAGGAGCCAGGAGACTTCTTCCGTCCTTTACAGACATGACGGCCCCGTCATCAATTACAATGAGCCGTCTCTTCGGCTTTTCTATCAGTGCCGCCTCAGGGCGTGGAAGAGCTTCCCAATATCCTTTTGCCGGAAGGTACCTTATCGCACCAACAATGGCCCCTCCAACAACTATCTCTTCCATCCTGTCATTATCAGGCACTTTGTTCAGAAGCGCTATCTGTCCTTCAGGTATGATCGACATTCCAAACTGCTCTTCATATATCCTGTTTACAAATTCAATATCATCAGGAAATGCGGGCCTTGCATCACCAGGTGGCGTCACCTGAACTGCACGTGTCCTGCTTGTGCATGCACAACGGTCCGAAAGAACCGGCGTATGACATGAATCGCACCAGTGAAGGAGAATTTTACCGTGGTATAATCCACCCATATCTCCATATCTGTATGTTCTGTCCCTACATACTGTTTTGTGATGATGTCAGATTGAAGTAAGAATAAAGCCGGTTTTTTTAAAAAAAAGTTGCCTGAATAAATAATTTTATATCTTGTGGATAACCACCTCAGTTGATCACGATTTATCATGACATATCAAGAGGGTTTGGCATGGTTATGCCATTATGATTATCAGGGGCAGATGATGCAATGATCCCGTTTATAGTTACCGCGTCGGTTGCATTTCTGTTTTACCTGGTACTGGTTATAGGATCCGGCCCTGTTATCTTCTGGTCATGGGAGGAAATTTTAGCAGGAGTGATTATCGGACTTGCAACCGGTATAATTTGCAGGAAAGTCTTTTGTAAAAATGAGAATTACAGGATGTTATGCCCGGCCAGGCTGGTGGGACTTGTTATTTATATATGCGGTCCTTTCCTTGTGGAACTTACAAAGGCTAACCTTGATGTTGCCTACCGGATCATCACCGGAAGGATAAGGCCTGGAATTATCAGGTTACACTCAGGGATGAAGTCAGATCTTGCACTTACAATGCTTGCCCATTCAATCACGCTGACGCCAGGGACACTTAGCGTTAATGTTGATGAGGAAAATCATGACCTTTTTATCCACGTCATTCACCTGGACGAAGGAGAAGAGAAGAAAGAGGTATTTGAGGCCGAAGAGATCTTTGCGTTCATGAATATTCCTGCCTGGATAAGGAGGATTGCTGAATGATCGGGATGTTTATGACCGCTGCACTGGTGACTGTAGTCATCGCCTTTGGTGCCCTGGTCCGCCTGATCATTGGACCTACAAACCCAGACAGGGTTGTGGCGGCGGATACCATAAATACGCTCACGGTTGCGGTCCTGATTCTTCTTAGCGTACTTTATGAGCAGTTCATCTTCATTGATGTGGCAATCGTCTATGCCCTGCTCTCATTTGTCTCTACCCTGTATATTGCAAAACATATCGGAGGTGAACTTTAATGCTGGCAGACTCGATAGCTTTTGTCCTTCTTGTAATAGGACTTATATTTAATGCGCTTGGAGTAATCGGTCTTTTGAGGTTTCCTGATGTTTATACCCGGCTTCATGCATCCACCAAGGCTACGACCTTTGGAAGTATTTTCCTCTGCCTTGGAGTTGTGGTTTATGCAATTGCGCATTATTTCTGGACTTCTGACTCCCAGTACCTCATGGTAATCGTCCATACCATAATCGCTGTATTCGCACTTGCTGTAACAAATGCAGCAGGGTCTCATGCGATTGCCCGGGCAGCACACAAGAGTGGACAGAAGCCTGAACCTTCTGTTGTTGACAGGTTATCGGAGGCTGGCCTGTGATTGCCATCATTCATATCCTGGTTTTGATCGGGATCTTAATTTCCGCTGCATATATTGTATGGCAGAAAAATCTCATTGCAGCTACGATAGGTTTTGCAGCCTTTAGTTTACTCCTCTCAATTGAGTTTTACATACTTCAGGCACCTGATGTTGCCATTGCAGAGGCTGCTGTTGGT
>JAAYPD010000033.1 GCA_012520015.1 Methanomicrobiales archaeon | reverse complement strand
TATATCGATATGATTTTGAATATGATAATCAAATGAGAAAGAGTATTGATCAAATGAACATTCAGAGTGACGATAATCAAATCAGGAGCATATTTGCAGATCATAACATATTTGTTCCTTATCAGGATGATATACTTCAATTAATTCGGGATTTATCTGGAAATGATCAGGTTCTTGCAATTTATTTATACGGTTCATATGCCAGAAATGAGCCAAAGCCATATTCTGATATTGACATTGCAGTCATTACCTGTAATGCCAATCCAAAGCGTGATCTAAAAGAGCTAATCGGTTCTTATTCCTCAAAAAAACTGGATGTCCAGGTTTTTTCAGATCTGCCACTCACCGCACGGATGCAGGTTCTCACCCAGGGAGTCTCTCTATATGTCAGAAATGAAGATTCTTTGTGGCATGTCATTAAATCAGTCAGTTTAACCTATATGGATCTTGAGCCCATGAGAAACCGGTGGAAAAAAAGAATTTTAGGTGCTTAATGGATCGAGAGGCGAGAATTATAAGGATTTTCTCCGACATTGAGAGATTTTTTCGTGATTACGAAAAAATTACTTTGGAAGGTTCCATTCAACATGAAGATACTACAAGGTTTCATGCAATATCGATGGTGCTTTTTACAATTCTCAATCTTTCTTTTGAACTTGGAGAAGAGATAATCGGACACAGGCATGCCGGATTGCCAGGTACCTACCGGGATATTTTTCAGATCCTCTGGGAAGAGAAGTTAATTGATGAAAAAATTCGCGGAACAATGACTCATATGGTTTACTATCGGAATCGGCTTGCACATCAGTATGCTGGTTTAAACCATGAAGATATCCATGTGATAATGTCGCATCTCGACACAATAAGGGAATATATCGCCAGAATGAAAGATGCTATCAGATGATTCATACTCTGTCTTATATTTTCGATACCTGAAAAGTCTTCAATACTATAGGAGTTACGCAGATGGGAGGATTTGTAAATAAATAATCATTAATTTTGGAAGGCTAAACCTTTAATTACTTTACAAATATTCCAGTTTAGGTCTGGGTTACGTAACTCCTATACTATATATACTATTTTTAAGTTGCAAAAATGTGATTTTTTAGCACGAAATAAGTTGTAAAAATGTGTATACAAGACACATATTATATACTTAAAAATTAAGGATAGGATATGAAGCGATTTATGTATGATTCTTTACTTACATGGAAAGCGAGTACAGATCGTAAACCGCTCATTATCGAAGGAATTCGCCAGTGTGGGAAAACCTGGATCCTGAAGCATTTTAGTGAGACGGAGTTCAAAGATGTCGCTTATTTCAACTTTGAATATGATGACCGGGTGCAAAAGATATTCGAAAATGATTTGAATGTCTCAAGAATTATCAAAGATCTCGGTATTATGAGGAATAAATCCATTCTGCCTGGAACAACCATTCTCATTTTGGATGAAATTCAGATATCTCCCCGGGCAATAACCTCCCTGAAATATTTCTGCGAAAACCTTCCCGAACTCCACGTTGCTGCTGCTGGTTCCCTGCTCGGAGTTGCTATCGCACAGATGGGAAATAAGGTCTCATTTCCGGTCGGTAAAGTTCAGATGCTAAAGATGTATCCTCTCAATTTTTCGGAGTTTCTTCTGGCAAAGGATGAGGAACTTCTTTATGAATATCTGAAAGATTTATCACCTGAAAAAGCGATCTCTGCTGTATTTTCCAGCAAACTGGAAGAGGTATATCATGAATATCTGATCACCGGAGGCCTGCCAGAGGTTGTAAGTTCATGGATAAAGCACCAGGACATTGGGATTGTAGTAACAAAACAGAACGAGATTATTGGTACTTATGAAAAAGATTTTATAAAATATGCACCCGTCTCTGAATTTTCAAAACTTACCCTGATCTGGAATGCAATCCCTGCACAGCTTGCAAAGGATAATCAGAAATTTTTATTTTCCCATGTAAAGCAGGGGATGCGTGCACGTGACCTGGAAGATTCTCTGGAATGGCTGATATCTGCAGGGCTCATCTATAAAGTTGAAAAGATTGAGCGGCCCTATATTCCCATTACAACATACAGTGATATAACAAATTTCAAGATCTATTTCTCTGATGTGGGTCTTTTACGGAGGATGAGTAAATTTCCGGCAGATGTTGTATTTGATACCTCTTCGCTTACCGCTGACATGCGGGGGATTTTGGCAGAAAATTTTGTGCTCACCGAACTGATATCAAATGATTACCAGAGATCCTTTTTCTGGAAATCTGGTGGAATAGCTGAAGTTGATTATGTCATTCAGGAAGGTATTGATGTCATTCCAATAGAGGTTAAGTCATCAAAAAGAGTTCGTTCCCGAAGCCTGACAGAGTATAGAAAAAAATACAGCCCGCGTATAGCAGTCCGAACCAGTCTTCGGGATATGTCACGACATTCCGATGAGTACGGTGAGGTTTTAGAGATTCCGCTCTGGCTCATATGGAAACTGAAGGCATATCTATGAGAAAATCCCATATGAAGGCTTGTTATCAGTCCTGGCATAGGAATTGAAGACAACTTTCAGAACCTGTTTTGGAAGGGTAGAGACATTTTGAAAAATTTGCAACTGGAGACCTGATGAGATTCTCTACAAGTCCCCTGTGATCAATATCTCCCAACTTTACATCAGAAAATACTCCATTCACGTAATATTTCAGATAGCCGGAGAGGCTGTAAAAAATTTATGATTACCGGATTTTTCCTTTCACAGGATAACGGACATCATCATTGCTGATTTTCCCTTTTACGTTAATGGTCACATTCCACATACCTGGTTTACAAGACGCCGGGATGTTAAATGTTCCGGTAAGTGTTTCTTTTACCAGTTCTCCGATTGCGGTTATGTTTTTCTCACCCGGGTAAGAAAGGTTTACAATGGCCTTGTCGTTAAAGTTCTCCCCATAAACAATAAACCCGGTGCCTTTTCCTGCTACTGCATGGGACATGACTATTGATTTTACTACCGGGTACGGCCCTGAAGGCAGGATAGTAAACCTGACATCGTCATTACTGTAATAACCACTCTGATTAACTGATACATTCCATGTGCCTGGCAATGCATCATCAGGGATCATTATGGTTCCGGTGAGATTTCCTTCAGACAGGTTTCCAATTGACGAGATATTCGCCTCTGTCGGATGGGTGAGGTTTACAATAGCACCATCCCGTAGTTCTTCTCCCTGAAGAAGGTAATCGGTTGGCTCGCCCTGCATCCCGAAATCGGGAGTGATATTATGAACAACCGGAACATGAACCTGCCCCTCCTCGACAGTGAACAGTATATCATCGTTACTATAGAGTCCGTTCTGGTTCACTGATACATTCCATGGGCCGGTGACAGCGTCTGATGGAATTTCGAAGGCTCCAAGGAGCTCTGGTCCAAATAAATAACCGGTTGAGGTGATGTTCTCTTCTCCTTCATGTGTCAGGTTTACAGTGGCACCATTGAGCAGGTGCTCACCTGTAATCGAGTAGATGGCCACTGTCCCTTGTTCTCCTGTGTCAGGAATTATTGAGGTTATAACCGGAGTGTCTGACGGAGCCGGATTAATGGTGAATATAATATTATCATTGCTGTATATTTCGTCTTGTAAAACAAGAACATTCCACGGCCCTGTTATGGCATCCAGCGGAAGGTTGAATGTTCCGACGAGTTTTCCTTCCTCAAGTGTTCCTATTGAAGAAATATTGGTCTGTTCTTCTTTTATCAGATGGACAAGTGCACCGTCTATGAAATTATTACCAGTGACTGTGTAGTTTATGGTAAGACCTGCCTGACCTGAATCAGGTATAATCCCTGTCACTACCGGAACCGGTACAGGCGGGGGAGTAATGGTGAATATGATGTCATCGTTACTGTATAGTCCGTTCTGATTCACAGATACATTCCATGGTCCGGTCTTTGCATTAGCCGGTATTGTGACAATCCCGGTCAGGTCCTGGCCGGTCAGGGTAGCAATTGAAGTAATGTTGGTCTGATCGGTTTTAGTGAAGTTTACAATCGCTTCTGATCTGAAATTTTCACCTGAAATGATGTATAGAACTGACGCCCCAGTCTCTCCTGATTCAGGTTTTATTGATTTAACAACCGGAGCAGGTACAGGGACAGGTGTCGGCGTCGGCGTTGGAGCCGGCGGAGGGTTTAGATGAATTACTCCTACTGCATAGTGCTGCATCCCCTGGTATGATCCCCCCCATGTCATGGTATGCTTGTTGTAATCCCATGTATTGTGAATAATAATCTGATCGGTTCCGGTGTAACCAACGCCCAGCATGGTATGGCCTTTTACCTGTATTAAGACAGGATATCCGGCATCGATCTCCGCCTTATACTGGTCATAAGTGAAACCCTGGGTATTTCCATCATATCCATAAATTACCTGGTTATAATTTAATGAATTCTGCCCGTCGGTTGCAACGGAATAACCTCGGGATTCTGCAAATAGCTTCATTCCATGCATACCGTCCCGCTGGGTATCATCATATTTAGTAAAATCGTAAAGAGGAGAACCATCTTTATTTGTCCAAATCCAGGTACTTCCGTCTGTTGAACCATATTTTTGAAACATGCTGGTTCCCATGTAGTCAGCAATACAATCCTGCGGAGTATGTTCATCCCATGCACCAAAATATGGATCAACGCTTGATCCATATTTATGGTAGTAATCGTCCTTGTGGCCTTTTGTGGTCCTTTCATCAAGCCCATATTGTGAGGCGGTAAGTGGACACTGACCATTTCCTTCAAACGATGGTCCCCACATTGCATTCGTAAGTGGGAATATTCCACCATTAGTCGGACCTGTATACATATTCGGATACCCGTTCCTGTCCAGGTATCCAAAAAGCATGGTAGCAGATGTTGGCGAACAGCCATATGACCAGGACATCGCAGGCACTTCATTTTTGTCCAGATATTGTGCTGAAACATCATCTAAATCGGCAAGATCAGTATCTGGATCCCAGTTTTCAGGGGGTAATCCAGGACCAATGAGTCTGCCTTCAATGATTTTTCCATCTTTGTAAGCGAGATATTTTAAAGTTGGATCATCCGGGTCAGAGATTGCAGTCAAGGTTGATTCTGCCAACGCTCCAAATTGAAAAACACTCACCCAGATCAAAATTAAAACCAGAAAAATTCTGGACAGGTTAATAAATGGATGATATTGCATAATGCATATTATTAGTTAAAGAATATATTAGTTTTTAAATTTTAAAAATAAAAAATGAATATTTGAGAAAATTCTTTTCCATCGCGCTGGAATTTTTTGCTGAAAATGAAAAATAATTGAATTTTCAGGAATATTCGCATGTTATATTCTTTGGCACCCTCTAAATCTGTTTTCATTGTTGCTCCGCTCATTATTCACACGTCCACCTTTCAGCATTTTTATTCGTTATCAAACGACAGCTCGAAAATAATAATTATTTTTTATATCAAATAAAATTCCACTTAAGTAGAAATTATCGGGGTGCTGGAATTAACCGAATTTACTCTCAAAATTATGATCTGGCGTTTAAAGAAGCGCTAACTCTTTTTGAAAACAAGACTCTTGAGTTCCTTGGTCTTGATCTTCCAAGGATCATCAGCGTTTTGGTAACAGAATTTGCCGAGGTTGAGACGCGTGATGAGTTTGTTGATCTCACATTCAGACTTGAAAATGGAGACGTCCTCCACATCGAAGAACAGGCTACCCTTACCGAGGATGATCTTATCAGGTTTGCCCATTATGACCTGAGGTTATACTCTAAATATCATGTTCCTGTCCATACCGTCGTTCTTTCCCCTTTCCATTCGAAAAATCATGTATCCTTCTTTAATGCTGGTTGTTTTCAGTATTCTGTCATCCACCAGGTCATCCAGGGAAGAAATGGCGATGAGGTTCTTGAGAGGATGCGT
>JAAYPD010000461.1 GCA_012520015.1 Methanomicrobiales archaeon | reverse complement strand
TTGAAGAGTGTCCCGTCAAGGTCGATTATTATTGCCTTACGTTCCGACATCGCTTCCCTTTCCTTCCTGTAAGGAAGACAATAGTCATAATATAATACGGTTGTTTTTTTATATTAGATATTTTATTTCACGGGATGAGAATTTTCAGAATTTTCTCTTTTTCTGTCAAATCCTGTCAGCCGGATTTTCCCTGAGACACCTTCCAGTGATCGATCTGGGTTCCCCTACCAGGTCCTCCGGTGTACCCTCGAAAAGAATCTCTCCTCCCAGCCTGCCCCCCTCCGGACCCATGTCGATTATCCAGTCAGCCATCCGTATGATACTCAGATTGTGCTCGATAATGATCACCGTATTATGCTTGTCTGTAAGGGAATTTATGATACCATACAGCTTTTCTATATCCGAAAGGTGCAACCCTGTTGTAGGTTCATCCATGATATAGATATTCCCGCTTTTATGGAGCTCAGAGGCGAGTTTAAGACGCTGTGATTCTCCGCCTGACAATGAGCTCAGTGTCTGTCCGATCTTCAGATATCCCAGTCCGACATCATGAAGCATGTTAAGACGTTTGTTAATCTCTCTGTGTGAAAACAAACCGACTGCACTATCTACTGTCAATTCAAGAACATCCGCAATGGAAAGCCCTTTGTACTTGAAATTAAGTACATCCTGCTGAAATCGCGTACCGTTGCAATCATCGCAGGTCGTCTTTACAGCATCAAGAAAATGCAAATCCAAAGTTAAGAATCCCTGACCATTGCATTTGGGGCAGGCTCCCTTTGAATTGAAACTGAATAGAGAGGCTTCAGCACCGGTTTCAGCCGCGAATTCTTTCCGTATCAGATCAAATATCCCGATAAAAGTCGCAGGATTGGCACGTGATGACCTGCCGATGGGGGTCTGATCAATGACAATCGCCTCAGGGTGGTGAGGTACAAAACACTGATGTATGAGAGTGCTTTTACCGCTGCCGGCCACTCCGGTGATACAGGTAAGGACACCACATGGAATCCTGACATTGACATTTTTTAAATTGTGAACGTTTGCCCCGGTAATTGTGAAAAAATCCCGGGGCTTTTTGCGTACCGGTATATCTATGGGTTTCCTGAAAAGGTATTCCGATGTCAGACCAGGGGCGTTTTTCAATCCTTCAACAGGGCCACTGTATACAAGTTCACCTCCCTGCTTGCCTGCTCCTGGCCCCATGTCCACAATCCATTCCGCTGCCTGGATTATGTCAGGATCATGTTCAACAACAAATACACTGTTGCCGGATTTAAGGAGTTTTTTCATTATCTGAAGCATCCTCTCTGTGTCACGCGGGTGAAGCCCGATTGTCGGCTCATCCATGATGTACATCAGATCGGTGAGTGTGCAGTCAAGCTGACGGGCCATTTTTACCCTCTGAGACTCTCCTCCGGAAAGAGTCGAAACAGGACGGCTCAGGGAAAGATAACCAACTCCAATATCAATAAGGTGCTCAAGGACATTCTCAGCTTTCCTTTTTACAGACTCAGCCTTCCCATTGCTGAAATCTCTCAGAAATCTTAATGCATCTGTTAACTCCATTTCACAGAGATCGCCGATTGACACACCATTGATCTTTACATCCAGAGCACGCTTGTTTATTCGTGTCCCCTTGCAAACAGCACAGTCAGAGTAAATAAAATACCTCTTATAGGCATTTTTCTCTTTCTCCGGAAGTTCATCATCCGCCCTCTCGACTGTAATCCTCTCCAGCTTGCGGGCAATTCCTTCGAAGTTCTTCATGTATGTTCCGGCTCCATGTTTCTTTTCTACCGGAACCGGCTCAGTGTAAAGAAGTTTATTGAGCTCTTCTTCTGAAAACAGCTTTAGAGGTTTGTCCGGATCAAATAAATCTATCGATAAAAGCTCTCTCCACAGAAAACCACCCACCTTGTATTCCGGGTGAACAATAGCTCCTTCACGGATAGATCTGTTTTTATCAATTAAAAGATTCAGATCGACTTTTACCTGCTTGCCCAGACCATGGCAGTGCGTACACATTCCCTCCGGATGATTGAAGGAGAAGAAGAAGGATGGGCCGATAAATGGTTCCCCGAAACGGGAATACAGAAGCCGAAGGTAGGTGTTTATCTCTGTTGCTGTTCCCACTGTACTTCTGAGGTTACTTCCCATACGCTTCTGGTCTATAACGATTGCGGTCGACAGGTTCTGTATGTCTTCCATTTCTGGACGGGAGAGTCTGGGAA
>JAAYPD010000460.1 GCA_012520015.1 Methanomicrobiales archaeon | reverse complement strand
TTATCAGGCCAAAACCGCTTTTTCCCCTCCCTACCGTCAATTTAAGAGGATACATTTGAATATTTTTTTTAAATTCTGGCAATCCTTCTGTCAAATCTACCTTGATATCAGATTCAGAAAAATCCGGTCTTGATGATCCAAGAAACGCATTTAGCTGTTGGAGAGAAAATTTTGCAATATTATTCAGAAAATCTTTCCCTTCGGAGGAGAAAAAAGAGATTAGATCAAATTTTGCAGCTCCATTCTGGAGTAAGGTCTCTATTGTCTGGTCTAATTGTGAATATTGTTCCTCAAGTGCACCACTCGCATATTTTGAGGAGTATTGACGCCACACAGCAGAATTAAATATTGAACTAATTATAAAAGCAGCCCATGTTTTTCCAACATTGTTCTGCCCGACAAAGACCGTGAGTGGGCGCAAGTCAATACTGGCCTCCTCAATAGCACCGCAACGAAAGAGATTAAATTCCATATTGATCAGAAATTCCTCCCATATAAAAAGGACATTTAATTATTATAATTAGATGGTTATTCATATAATGTTCATAACATAGGTTCCTTTCAATTATTTTTTTCAGAAAATGTCTGATATCTTCCGATCTTAATGTTGTTTTTACTTCAACTATCACTATCTCAGAACCGTTTATTGCGATGATGTCAAATTCGTAAGTCTATTCCGTCATGACGACCTTTTCTTCGTTTTATAGTATCAGTAACGTTTATTCCTTTCTGGTTTCAGGAGAGTGACAATATCTCCTTCAACCAGGGACTCAACAAGTTTACCCCATTGGGAAGTGAACAATCGTTCCAGTTTGTTAAGTTTTTTGTCGGTTTCTTTGAATTTTTCACTAAGCACCCGATCAGTTTCCTGGAACTTTTTATCGGTTTCCTTAAACATCAACCGGACTTTTTCAAATGACAAAGGACTATCTGTAATGGTATTTTCTGATGGGGAAGTTATTGGTTTTGATGAAGGTGTCATACCGGTTCAATTATTGTATCGGCAGATATTATCAGTTCCGGATTTTTTTGTGAGGTTATGGTTCCAGTGTCTAATAACCTATGACGCGGATGTGATCTGTGATTGATACCGGCCATGAAAGGGAATCAATGATCATGTTGATGTATGCGATGTGAACTGGGTTGATTTGGAGACCATAATACTCCCAGCGTGATATATCATTCTGTGCTTTTAAAAGAAGGGATGAGATCCTGCCAGAGGAGAGCCATGTATGACATCACCCGAACCGGCACGCTATGATCGGACCTGGACCTGAATGGATCTGAAGGGGTTTATTCGCTTACTGCCTATAGAAGAACGGGTAAGCATCTCGAAAGACGGCACTATAACATGGAAAAATCCCAGTGTTCATAGTGCAGAACGAAATGACGATAATATATTAACTAAAAAACAAATGCTGAAAGGGTCTTCTCATACACTGCCCATCAGATATAATGGCGGATCTCATCTTCAGGAAGTCCGGTTATATGAGCAATATCAGCTATTGTAAGCCCTGCCTTTTTCATGCGCTTTAACAGTGAAGCTCGCTCTTCCTGCTTTCCTGC
>JAAYPD010000459.1 GCA_012520015.1 Methanomicrobiales archaeon | reverse complement strand
GAACCGGTTCACCATTGCAAGACTCATGTTCCTGCAGTACTCAACGATGTTCCCTCCATCAGGCCTTACTGTGTGGTAATGTACACCATTGAAGGAAAAATCACGATCTCCTCTGGTAAAGAAATGGACCTCGTTATTTTTCGCCAGCTCCTGTGCAAGGTATGTTGTAGCGTTTGCAAGTCCGCCTACCCTGTCGGAGTACATCGATTCCCAGCAGAAGAATGCAATTTTTTTTCGTTCCACGTTTTATGCTCCCTGATATATCACCCGGCAGAAATTTCCACCGTTTTCCAAATTATTCGATGCCAGTTGTGTGTTTTTTCCTGTTCTGAAAAGGTATATTTTGCCAACATGTCCACTGCCCCCGACAGGGGCAGAACAAAAACCAATTAGTCACGAAAATATATATATGTATCTATTTGCCATTCATTAAAAGGATAATCTTGTCAAATTTTCCTTCAATTGATGGACGGAGCGCTTCACACCGATTTTAAAAAACTTAAGAAAATATCATACATAATTCATAACTAACCGTTTTTTAAATGAACATAATGTTGAGTGATGTATATATATGATCATTATCTTACATAATAATCCATGATAGAACAAACATGTAGTGTGGTGATGCCGGTGGAATGGGCAATGCCCTAAAGGCTGACTGTTCATCCGGGATTATACCATTCCAGGAGTTCGAAAAGATCGTTAAAAATGCTGAAAATCTCGTTTACGTTCCTGTCTCTTTTTTGATACAAGAACCGGATGCAGATCCCGGGGAGATATACAGGGCCCTGTCACCCGGGTATGGCCTTCTCCTTGAGTCAATGGAAGGCATTCCAAAACGGGCAGTCAGGTCAGTTATCGGAAAAAACCCCCTTGTATTTCTTTCCATATCAGAGGGATGTGAAGTATCAGGCCAGGAAGCTCTGGTATTTCAAACCCTGCTTCAGGATATGGAGATCTCTTCTCCAACTGATGTGCTCAGGATAATCCAGGACATGATAACTGCATATTCCCCCGAAGCATGCACATTTTCAGGAGGTATGGCCGGGTACTGCCGGTATGACCTGGTCCGGGACATTACCGCTGGCATGATTCAGGCAGGGCAGGAGGACGGGCCGGTTATGAGGTTCATGGTGCCAGGAGACCTCGTGGTCTTTGATCATGCCAGCCATGCCTGCCTGCTCATTGCAGGAACTTTCGCCAGAAAAGGAGATGATCTGCACGGAAAATATGATGATGCAGTCAGAAGAGTGCACAAGTTGCATCAGGAGATAGTCAGCCTGAAAGATGGAACACCAGTTATTCCAATGGTTCAGGAGACGGTGACTGTCCCTGACCATGACCGGCAGTCATATGAACATGCCGTGGAGCAGGCCCTTGACCATATCAGGGCTGGAGACATCTCCCAGGTAGTCCTTTCACGAAGGTTTTCACTCCCGTATTCTGCCGATCCATACCGGATTTACCAGATTCTCAGAGTGATAAACCCCTCCCCGTATCTTTATTACTTCGATTTTGGTGATGAGGCAGTCCTTGGTTCCAGCCCTGAGATGCTGGTGAAAACTGAAGATAGGACCGTCATGACTGTTCCAATTGCCGGGACAAGACCAAGGGGGAAGACGGAGGCTGAAGATGCACGACTTGCAGAAGAACTTCTGGCTGATCCCAAGGAGCGGGCCGAACATCTGATGCTTGTGGACCTTGCACTGGATGATATCAGCAGGGTATCAAACGGCAAAACCGTGAAAATTTCGGACTTCATGTCAATTGACAAATTTTCCCATGTCCAGCATATCACGTCAGTGGTAACCGGAGAACTTAAGGATGGAAAAGGACCGATGGATGCACTTGAGGCCTGTTTTCCGGCAGGAACCGTCAGTGGAGCTCCAAAAATCCGTGCCATGCAGATAATTGAGGAGCTTGAACCAGTTCCCAGGGGAATTTACTCAGGGGCAGTGGGCTATCTTGGGTTTAATGGGCTAATGGAATTTGCCATCGCCATCAGAACAGTAATCGTGAAAAATAATATCGCCATCTGCCAGGCTGGTGCAGGCATTGTTGAAGATTCGGTTCCGTCCAAAGAGTTTGATGAGACCCAGGCAAAGGCAGGAGCAATGATACAGGCAATAATCGCTGCGGGGAGATCTCAATGAAGGTCGTTATAGCCGGTTCCAGGGGCGGATGATGATGATACAGGACACTATAAAAAAAGTGGTCGGCATGCAGGATCTGCAAGCTGATGAGGCAGGTTATCTCATGACATCGATTGCAGACGGAAACCTGACTGATGCACAGATAGGGGCGATTCTCACCGCTTTTTCCATGAAGGGTGTGACTGCTTATGAGATCACGGCCTTTGCCCATGTGCTCCGGGACCGGGCAATTCAGGTGAAGACTCCTGACTCTGGTACCTTTGTCGATACATGTGGAACAGGAGGTGACGGGGCCCAAACCTTTAATATCAGCACTGCATCCGCCCTGGTTGCGGCAGCAGCCGGTGTAAAAGTAGTCAAACATGGAAATCGGGGAGTATCAAGCAGGTCAGGATCAGCAGATGTACTTGAGGCACTGGGGATCCCGGTTACACTGGCACCGGAAGAGGCCGCGGCATCTGTCCTGGCAAATAACATCGCATTCCTGTTTGCACCAGGTTATCATCCCGCCATCGGACGGGTTGCTATAGCACGGAGAGAGATAGGATTTTTCTCTGTATTTAACATCCTTGGCCCGCTTCTTAACCCGGCTGGTGCCCAGGCACGACTTATCGGTGTAGGCGATAAAAAGCATATTCATGCCATCACCGGGGCACTCACAGACCTCGGTGTATCTCACGCCATGGTGGTTCATGGAGACGGGACTGATGAGATTACTATCACCGGTGAGACACTGGTTTATGAATTACATCATGGAACCATCTGCAGGTATACCCTGAAACCGGAAGAGTTTGGAATTCTCCCTTCCCCACGGGAAGCCATTGCAGGGGGAAGCCCTGAAGACAATGCAAAGATCATTTTGGATGTTTTTTCAGGGATGAAAGGTCCATGCAGGGATATCGTGCTCCTCAATTCTGCTGCGGCGATTTACCTTGGGGAAAAGGCTGCATGTATCTATGATGGGTTTAAAAAAGCCAGGGATGTTATCGATTCGGGGCAGGCACTCCGTCTTGTTGAGTCGCTCAGGGGGAATACATGATCCTTGATGAGATTGTTTCCTCCTCTCAGCGCCGGGCAGCTGATCTCCCTGGTTCTTTTCATTCGTCCACTCATATTCCTGTAAGCCTGAAAGATGCAATTCTAAAGGGACGAACCACACATACACGCCCGGTTATCGCAGAACTTAAGTTTGCGTCTCCGTCACGGGGCATTATCAGGCCGGTGAAAAATCCTGTGGAAATGGCAACCGACATGGTGCAGGGTGGATGCTGCGCCCTCTCCGTCCTTACTGAGCCTGAATTTTTCTCCGGGTGCCCCACTACCATCCAGGCCATCAGGGACCAGGTGACAGTTCCAATATTAAGAAAGGACTTCATCGTTCAGGAACATCAGCTTGATGAGACCAGGGCCCTTGGTGCTGATGCCGTCCTGCTCATCACAGGCATTCTTGGAGAGGATACTGGATATTTTGTTGATGAGGCCATAAAACGTGGCCTTGAACCCCTTCT
>JAAYPD010000458.1 GCA_012520015.1 Methanomicrobiales archaeon | reverse complement strand
GTTCAAGGGATCTTCTCTCTTCGGCGGTGACTGAACTCTTTTCCATGCAGGATCCCATTCTCCTTATCAAACTCAAGGACATTTACGAAAACCTGGAGGAGGTTTTACAGGAGTGCAATGATGTGGGGCATGTTTTAAACGAGATCGTCATCCGTCACACCTGAGTCATGGAACTAATCATAATTATCGGGATATTACTTGCGCTATTGTATAACTTTGTCAACGGTCTGAATAATGCTGGCAACTCTGTCGCAACAATTGTAGCAACCAGGGCTTTAAGACCGTTTCATGCACTAATACTCGCAGCTTTATGCAATATTGCAGGCCCTTTTTTATTTACAACTGCCATCGCCAGGACAATAGGAACCGGCGTTATAAAGAGCTCAGCACTTATACCTGAAACCCTGGTGGTTGCGCTCTTTTGCACCATCTTTCTTCTGATCTTCTTCACCGCAGAAGGATTTCCAATATCTGCAAGTCATGCACTCATAGGCAGCATGGCCGGATCATCACTTGCAGCTTTTGGCTTCTCCTCGATCATCTGGCCTTCAGCTGGCATGATTCACGATGTAGCAATGGCCGGTTTAGCAGGAGCAGCAGCCGGGGCCTTGTGCCTTTCAGTAATATTTCGGATATTAAACGGACCGGCATGGCTCGGCGCTGCTGCGGGTGCGGTCGGAGGTTTCTCGGTCATCATCGTTACACTGATGGCAGCCGGCTCTCTTAAGATAACCGGGCTGCTCGCAATTTTTGTCTTCCTTGTAGTCTCTCCGGTTATCGGTTTTCTTGCAGGTTTCCTGCTTGATATACTGGTCTCATATATCTTCAGGTTCTCAAGGCAGAGTACCAGGAACCGGATCTTCCTCCCGCTTCAGGTTATAACCGGCGGAATACAGGCAGCAGGGCGTGGTGCCAATGACGGTCTTCATGCAACAGGGGTCATAGCCGCACTATTCATTGCCGGTGGACTTGCAGACGGATTTTATGCACCTGCCTGGGTTGTGGCTGCATCAGCCCTTGCCGTTGGCACAGGCACCATCTTCGGAGGATGGAATGTAACTACGAGGATCGCAAAAGGAATTACACGAATCCGCCCCCTTCAGGGGTTTTGTGCTTCCGCGGCAGGCGGGCTGGTCATTACATCACTTACAATAACCGGTATTCCGACATCCTCTACACATATCATCAGCGGATCAATTGTCGGAGTAGGAGCAACAAGAGGAAAAAATTCGGTGGACTGGAAGGTAGTAAGAGAGATAGTTACAACCTGGATTATTACATTTCCCCTTGCAGTTACAATATCTGCTTTATTTTATATTATAATTTCAATTTTACTGAAAATCAGGCTTGTGTTTCCGGGCTTTTCCTGGTAACAAACCGGTGTCTTTTTACGTTTGTAAGGGTTATTTGTTCCGATTACTGTGGGGATTAAGGAATGGCTGATTCCACAGGATAAAGTATTTTTTGAACTATTTGAGCAGCTGGCCGGTACTGTAGTGGAGGCGGCCGACAAACTGGAACAAATGATCTCAAAAAAAGCTGATCCTGCAATGACCTATAAAGAGATTAAAGGGCTTGAACACAAGGGAGATTCAATAACCCACCAGATATACGAGCATTTAAACCGCACGTTCATCACACCGCTTGATCCTCTCGAGATATCCAGGCTTGCATCAGCCCTTGATGATGTTCTGGATTATATAGATGATTCGGCAGAGAAACTTCTCATCTACGGGGTTAAGGAATATGACAAGACCATGGAGGAATTTGCCAGGATCATAAAACTGTCAGCAGTTCAGCTTCAGATCGCGGTAAAGGAGATTCGTTCTTTTAAAAACAACAGTGCACTCGAATCCTGCAGCATTGAAGTAAACCGCCTGGAAAACATGGCAGATGACCTGTTGTCACATTCCATCCAGAAATTATTTGCGATGGATGATCCCATGACCACGATTAAATTAAAAGATATTTATGAGTGTCTGGAGATTGCAACTGATAAATGTGAAGATGTTGTAAACGTGCTTTCTGACATCAGTATCAGGCATTCGTGATCTGCATGGAAAGTATCCTCATCATCGGCATTATAACTGCTTTATTATACAATTTTTTAAATGGTCTTCATGATGCGGCAAATTCCATCTCCACGATAATTGCAACCCGGGTTCTGACCCCTTTGCAGGCAGTCAGTCTTGCAGCATTTTTTAACCTGGTAGGCCCTTTATTCCTGACAACTGCTATTGCAAAGACTATTGGAAAAGGAATAGTAGCCCCGGAATGGCTTACTCTTGAAGTGATGATTCTTGGGGTACTTGTCGCATCTTTCTGGATTTTTACAACCGCATACATAGGAATCCCGATATCTTCCACCCATGCAATGATTGGCGGGCTTATCGGCACTGCTGTGGCTTATGGTGGTATTGAAGCTGTAATCCTGCCCACTCTTCCAATGATCGTTGGAGTGATTGTGACCGGACTTGCTGGCGCTTTAATAGGAACAATCTCTCTCACGGCAATTGCCAGGCTGAAAAATGAACCTGACTTAGTTCATTTCATGAAGATCGGTGGATTATTTGGTTTTATATTTGCCATCCCGCTCTCTATTGTATTTCAGATCCTTCCGATAAGTGGCATATTAGGGATTGTCCTTTTTATTGTCATCTCGCCCTGTCTTGGGTTCGCAGGAGCCTTCATCATGGCATCCCTGGTAACCAGGTTTTTCAGGAATTCTGATCAGCATCTGATGAATAAAATTTTTAATAAGTTGCAGATCTTGTCTGCAGCATTTTACAGCATTGGACATGGCAGTAATGATGCACAACATGCGATGGGTATTATTACCGCGATGCTGGTCACCGCCGGTGTATTATCTGACTTTAACGTCCCACTCTGGGTTATCCTCATCTCAAGCGGGGCAATATCCCTTGGGACACTCACAGGCGGATGGAAGATCGTCAGGACGATGGCAAAACGGATCACACACCTCCGGCCTTACCAGGGATTTTGTGCAGAAGCAGGAGGTGGACTTGTTTTATTGTTTGTCACCATCTTTGGTGTTCCGGTCTCAAGCACCCATGCAATCAGCGGGTGTATAATGGGGGTAGGTGCAACACAGGGCAGCTCAGCAGTTCAGTGGTCCATTGTAAGGCAGATAGTTACGGCATGGATAGTTACTATCCCGCTGACCGCAAGCTGTGCCTTCATTGTGTTCCAGGTATTTTTAAGGATCTTTTAAACGCCCATTTTTTTAATTATTTAATTTTTTCATTGTCCCTGGTCGCATAAAGGAACTGCTGGGCATAACCTGCATATGGGCCAAAGTATTCCCTGCAGAAATTACCTATGGTATCATAAGAAATTTTTCGGCCATGACCGACTTTCATGTGGACTGCATAATGCTCTTCGATGATACTCCTGATCCTTGTATCAACCGGAACTGCATTCAGGTGATTGAATGCAAAGAGTAAAACACAGTCTGCAACCTTTGGACCAACACCAGGGAGTACCATCAGGGCTTCTTTCGCCGATTTATATTCCATCTCCTTAACCTGGTCCAGAAAGCCTGGATGGCTGCTGATAAAGGCTGCGGTTTTAATCAGGTACGGTGCCCTGTATCCTGTAAGGCATCTTCTAAGCTCAGTCTCGCTGCATCCGGCAAGCCTGTCAGGGTCGGGAAACACGTGTTCATTACTGTTAATTCCGCGTGATGTGCCTGTCTCTTCAAGGATAAGACTTATCCTCCTGTCGATCGTTCTCACGTTTGAATTTGCCGAACAGATAAAACTCACAAGACATTCCCACGGATTTTGCCTGAGAATACGAATTCCCTCTGAACGGGCATATTTTTCCTCGAAAAACTGGTCAGGTTCATGATTATATGAGATAATATGATCCCTTATTGATCCAATGATCTCATCCATGGGATCTTCCAGTCCAAGAAATCTTATGACCTGGTTTTTTGTAAGCCCTTTATAATAGATCAGGTTCTCTTCCTGCCTGATAGTGACAATTCTCCCATCATGCACACCTTTCCACGTATCGCCATCTCTTCTCCAGCCAAATATCTGGCCGCATGATAAGGAGAGATCAAG
>JAAYPD010000457.1 GCA_012520015.1 Methanomicrobiales archaeon | reverse complement strand
CCTGCATGGTATATGCAACAAACAACCGGCTTATCGTTAAAATAAAGTCCAGGGATTATATCATCATACCATATTCAGTCTTTTATCATTCAGATTGCGATCCTGATAGCAGGATGAAAATTACATTCTCTTTTCCACAGGAAGTTGAAGGATTTGAAAATGCCATCTCAAAAATGTATTTAAAACGGATTCCAGTACATGATGAAGAATATCCTGAACAGCTACAGGAGAGATGGGCAGATGAATGGTCAGAACTGTTTAAGAAAGTAACGTCCCTGTTCAGGGAACATAAGGGTGCAGTCAGCCCTGATGAGATGCTTGAGATGTTAATCGAGATGAAGCACAGCCCGACAAAGTACAATCTCTCATCATATGCCAAGCAGGGATGGGATCGTGCGTGCGGGCTTGCAGTAGAACGTTTCGGTTATGAAAGAAATGATCTCTTTCTCTTCATGAATTTTCTTTTACATGAATATGAAGAGATGAAAACCCGTTCTATGGCAGAACCTGACCCTGCACGTCAGGAAGCGTACTATGGGTCAGAGATGGCTTACAATGCCATACTCGCATATATAAATCAACATACCAGAGCAAGGTAACAGTGAAAATAAATACTCAACAGGATATTCTGGTTATGGATCCTGAACAGGATGCCATGATGCTGATTGCATCACTAATGGCAGTCTCTGCACGGACAGCACCGAAAGGAAAAGGTACTGACACTATAGTGACACGGATTATTTCCGGCGATGAACTGGAGAAGGTTGCCGGTGAGATGATCAGGATAGGGGAAAGGACCGGCCTGCCACCTTTTCCCAGGGATGCGCAAAACATAAAGGATTGCGCCGCTTGTGTTCTGATCGGCTGCAAGGGGACAGAGGACCTGGGCCTTAACTGCGGAGGATGTGGATATTATTCCTGTAAAGAGATGCGTGAAAAAGTCTCAAAAGATCCGGTCCGTTCCTTATTCGATGGTCCCAACTGTGTCATCCGGATGGCCGACCTTGGTATTGCGGTAGGATCTGCGGTAAAGACGGCGCAGATGCATAATGCAGATAATCGTATCTTTTTTACTGCAGGTGTTGCTGCATTATCACTTCAGATGCTTCCTGGTTGCACCTGTGCTTATGGCATTCCCCTTTCTGCTACAGGTAAGAACATCTTTTTCGACAGGAGACCTGTATCATGACAATTTTGAAGATAAGAGGAGGAGACCTGGACCTGGTCGAGTATGATTTTGCATCCTTTTCACCAGGCGAGAATGTTAACACCTGTGGTTTTGAAGGAACCTATGCACTGACGCCATCACAGGTTCCGGTACGTACCCGGGCCCCTGGCAGAATTCACCTTACCGTTCTTGACATGAACAGGTTTGCACCAGGTCAGCCTGGTGGCGGAGGAGTCGGGTTTGCAATCGACGTATTTGCTGAAGTTGAAGCCAGGTGCATTGAACATGGATTTGAGATCAATTATTCCAGGTCTTCAATCATCAGCCATTTTCTTTCAGTGTTCTCAAAAACTGTTGGTTATACTGGCGGATTTTCTGTCACGGCAAAGGATCATAATTACAAGCATGTCGGACTTGGTTCAACAAGTACAATCCTGACTGCCCTTTCTACAGCGGTTAACAGGGCTCTTGGAGATCCTTTAACACCAGACGAACTCCGTATTCTTATCGGGAATAATTACATCGAAGAGACTGAAGAAGGCCGGGTCGCTTTTGGTTTTGAGACAGGGGTAGGCCCGGCGGTGAGCGGGAAAGGAGGAATGGCAATCCTGGGAGATAACCTTACCCTTGTTTACCGGAACCAGTTTGGAGAAGGGAAGAATGTGTATGTTGTGATTCCTCCAAGCTCAATATCTTCCGCAGGAGAGGAAGAGTTCTCCCTGCTTATGAACAAAGCCAGGTCACTTGATTACAGGGACCGGGAACTGAAGGCATATATCATCATGATGGACTTCATTCCTGCACTAAGTCAAGGGGATCTTAAAAAAATGGGCGACCTTATGTGGGAGATGGAGTTTCGGGGTTCTAAGAGGGCTGAGATAGAGCATCACTCATTTGAGCTCTACCAGTACATGCACAAACTAAGAAAAGCCGGCCTGGAGTTCATAGGGATGAGCTCAGTTGGCCCTTCAATAGCGGTAATCACCGATATGTCACAGGATAAACTCATCTCCATATTAAAGCCCTTAAACCTGGAGATTGCCGTCTGCACAAAAGTGAATAACTCCGGTTTAATATACCTTTAATGTACACCAGTTATATCATGATTTTTTCAACCTTCCGGTGACGAACACTTATGGATATCAAACCACTTGGCTGCTATGTTTCAGGAGGCCTTATCTGGTTCTCTCCGATAATTAACCGGATAATTCGTTTAACCATCCCTTTTTTACTTGCTGGTGCCCTGGTAGGTGTTATCTTCTGGCTATATGATGACACCACTGCGCTTCAGCTGGGTGGACTTTTATTACTATATTTTATTCCACCGGCAGGTAAAGAGACGATTATTCCTGCAGGGGTTGCCCTTGGGTTTCCTTTCCAGGTCATCTGCCTCTCAATAGTCTGGGTAGATATTGCCTGCTGCCTTTTCATGATCTGGAATTTTGAACTTATCTGCAATATTCCGTATTTAGGAAATATGATACGTTATCTTATCAGAAAAGGAGAGCTTTACCTTGAAAGTCACCGGTGGCTTGAACGCTTATACTTCATCAGCCTGACCCTTTTTGTATTCTTTCCATTACAGGGCACAGGCTCTGTGAGTGGTTCTGTGATAGGCAAGATCCTTGGATTAAAGTCCACCGAAATCTTTGGGGCAGTAACAATTGGTTCATTCCTTTCAAGTTTTCTTATCGGTTATTCGGTGTACGCCCTGAACGAATACCTGGATGTAAATGCCTGGTATATTCTTGCAGGGATCCTGTTTATAATAATATTTGTACCGGTTTTCATGTTTGGATTATTCAGGACAAAAAACGGACACCGGATTTACAAGGTTATCTTTAATTATTACCATAAGTTAGTCAGCCGAATTCAACAACTCATATGACCTTTCTGGTTCTCATTCTTTATGATAATTCTTCGAAAAACCCCGGTTGATATCGCACCCTTTAACTTGTATCGGGTAAACCTTGGATCCTGCAAACCTTTTGCCCAGGAGTCTTCTTCTAATGCATGAGTATGGAATTGCCTATGATATCGTCGTTACGTCAAGGAAAGCGGCCCTTGACAATAATGCAACAGAGATAACTCATATCTATGTGGATGTGGGAGAACTTTCAATAATCAACCCTGACCAGGTGGAATTTTTATTCTCCGCCATCGTGGAAGGTGATCCACTGTTTCAGAATGCAAAGCTCACATGCACGAAAGTCCACCCGGAGACAAGGTGTTCATGCGGTTATGCCGGTGATGAGATATATGTCTGCCCAAAATGTGGACAATTGCCAGAGATAGTGAGAGGAAAAGAAGTAGTAGTAACCAGAATCGAAGTAGAGGCTGATTAAATGAAGATTTCATTGATGCATGGTGCTGGCGGAGAGGTTATGGGAGAAGTCGTTGATCTCTTCTCAAAATTAACCAATGTAAATGCCGGAGGAATCGGACTGGAGGCCCTGGATGACGGGGCTGTAATTCCGATTGGTGATAAACAGGTGGTCTTCACCACCGATTCACATATTGTAAGGCCACTTTTTTTCCCAGGCGGAGATATTGGACGCATATCTGTCTGTGGTACAATTAATGACATCACCATGATGGGAGGCAAACCCCTTGCCCTTTCCTGCGGGCTTATCATAGAAGAGGGGTTTGATTTTGACACCCTTTCAAGAATTGTAAAATCTATGGATGATGCCCTGAATGAAGAGAATGTCTCCCTTGTAACTGGTGATACCAAGGTGATGGAGAGGGGTGCACTGGATCAGATTGCAATAAATACTGCAGGGATTGGAGTAGCTGACACGATAGTCAGGGACAGCGGATTAAAACCCGGTGATGCCATAATCGTCTCCGGAACACTTGGTGACCATGGGTTTGCCGTCCTTGCAAGCAGGGAGGAGTTTGATTTTGCTGACCAGATAGTATCAGATGTAGCTCCTCTTTATGGGATGGTTCATTCGGTAATGAATGCCGGAACAGTAAATGCCATGAAGGATCCCACAAGAGGGGGTTTTGCAAGTGCAATTAATGAAATGGCCAGTAAATCACAGGTGATGGTTCGTATATCAGAGGAAAATGTTCCGATCCGTTCAAATGTCCGGGCTGCCTCCCAGCTTCTTGGGATCGATCCACTGGAAGTTGCCAATGAAGGGAAGGTTGTGATGGGAGTTCCTGCAGATGAAGCGGAAACTATCCTGAAGATTTTGAAAGGGCATAAATATGGCAGGGATGCGGCGATTATTGGAACTGTCTGCGAAGGAAAAGGAGTGATAATGGAGACCGGGGCTGGTGGTGAGCGGTTTATTGAACCGCCCATGGGCGATCCGGTGCCGCGTGTCTGTTAAAACTGATTTCTATTAACTTCTTTTTATAAATACCATTATCCCAAGTATTACCCCAAGCAGAACCGGGAGTATGGATAATGGTGTTTCAGCCCCTTTTTCTTCAGGCTGATCACCATAACGGGGTGGCAATCCAAATGCTTTTGCTGCCTTATCTGATAGACCAACAGATGATGCAGTATCTGCCGTGATGGTTGCCTTTTCAGATGCTTTAAAGCTGTATGGATATACCTTGAGATAGATCTCTGAAACACTGTCTTTGATGGTGACAGTCTCAGGGGCTGTGCCCATCTCCTCATTGACTTTGATAGCTGCACCTGCTGCTGATAATTTATACTCAAATACAAGGTCAGTATCTCCGGATACCTGGATCACAACCGGTGTTTTATCTGTGGTGACCAGCAGATATGCCGGGTTGTCCCTGGAGACGTCCACCTCTGCTGTGATGCCGGAAATCATTTCTGGTCTGGCTGGTGTGTCTGTTGGCGTCGGCTTTATTGTATCAGAAACATCAGTCTTTTTAACCGGTTCATCAGCTATGTCATGGTCATCGGCCGGCCCGGTAAAACGATAATGATCCCTTTCTTCTGAAGTAATGGAATACCTGCCGATGAAACCATCATAATCGGAGAATGAGATATCGTAGTTTCCAGGGCTCTTAATTGGCATTTCATATCTTACCCTGCCACCAGAGACTGGTATTGATTCTGGTCCGAAAATTGTCTCACGGTCCTTGGTAACTTCCATCTGTATTGCATTTTCAGAGTACCCGGAGATCTTTGCCTCTATCAAAAGGATCTTCTCAAACTCCTGCCAGACTGGAGAAGTGATGGTTATCATATCTGATCTGTCGATAAGTTTCACCACCCTTATCGATCGTGATCCTGCAGAAAATACCCTTTGGGATTGCGACAGACCCTCAATCTTATAATTTCCCTTATCAAGGCCGTCTGTTTTAAAAGTTACATTAAAGAATGTATCACCTTTTTCAGTAATCTGTATTGACTGCCTGTCAATCTCCAGGGGAACATTTAGTGAATGGGAAAAGACTATATCAATTTTGTCAGGTGGCGGGGTGTTTGTCGATCCTGTAACAAGAATGGACTCTCCTACCTTAACCTGGGCAGGTGCTTCTATCGAGAGATAATATGCACTGACTGGTCCACACATCAGTATAAGGAGGAACACTGCAGTTGTTGTTTTTAAATGATTGAAATTCATATATCATTCCTCTTGTCGGCCTGGTCAATATTGTGGATCCCTGAAACTTAATATCATGACTATGATGAAGTCAGCAGGTTTATTATTTTCATGCAGGGTAAACAAATGTAAGCCATCAGGTTTTTCTAATGATCATCAGTTTTAATACTCTATCAGTGTTCTGATTTGGCCCTTACATTCAGGCACTTAAATCCGGAAATATCATATTACAATCTGCCGGGGCCATCCTGCCTCGCATCATGGAAGAGATCTGTTATATGTTCCCCTGATGTGTAACCAGGTTTTTATAGGGAGCTATTGAGAGGACAGGGACAATTAGCTATTTAACATGAAATTTGAGA
Organism: Methanomicrobiales archaeon; assembly: GCA_012520015.1. GTDB lineage: Archaea > Halobacteriota > Methanomicrobia > Methanomicrobiales > Methanospirillaceae > Methanospirillum. The sequence goes on along the minus strand of JAAYPD010000457.1, from coordinate 13,570 downwards.
TAGTCAATTTTGGGATCATTCTCAAAGGCTGCGGTGAGGATATCAGCATCAACAGCAAGGTTATCTCTCCGAAGAGATTGTATTCCGGGTAATGTATCAGGTTTCATTTCTTTTCATCTCTTAACAGGTTATCAAAAAGATTCATGTAAGGACTCTGCAGATTACTGATCAGAGGAATTATCAAACCCACTCTGGATCTGTATCAATTTTTTTAAGGGAACAGATGGATTGCGGTACCTTCGTTTCTTTCGGTGTTTCTCTTCCAGCTGAATCGCCTCTTTTGGGCATAGATTGATGCAGGCCAGACAAAATAGACAGTGATGCTGCCAAACCGGCCGTTCATCCAGTATTCTGATATTATCGGCAGGACAAACCTTCCTACATATTCCGAATCCATTGCAGGTATCATCTACATGAAAACGATTATCAATTTCAGGGAGACTCCTGATAAACCGGGGATAGAGAGAATAATGCAGGATCTGACTCATCAAGGGGAATTTTGGCATCTCTTTCTTTTTTAACTGAATAAAGTCCGCGATATCAGAAAGCTGGCGCTCAGCATCGGCAAGAATTTCTTTTTGTGTTTTATCATCCGGGGCTCCCCCATACGGGATATAATTATCAACCATCCGAACCATCCACCCTGCCTGGAGCAATGAACCATTTTCTTTTAGCAACGTATCCAGCTGAAGGAGTGCATATCTTCCGATACCACCTGCTGTTGCAACCGCAAAAGTATATGATACATGTGAAAGGGAGATTCGTGGGATAAATTTCGATAAGATGAGCGGAAGACCACTATAATTTACTGGGAAAATAAAACCCACTTTTGGGCTATCAGGAATCACCGGACCTGCCTTTTTCATCAGGATTGGAATCGATTCGATGACAGTATCACCCAGTTTTTGTGCAAGTAACTCTGCTGCAGCAAGGGAATTGCCCGTCCCGGTAAAAACATAGAGAGTGGTTGTCATACGTGGGTAATACACGGAAGAGCATAAAAAGGTACTGGCTAACAAACCACTTGATGTTGTCTCACACCAGCCGATAACCAATTCATTTTACTATCTTCCGGAAGATAGAAAACTCTATTAAAGAAGATTCAGGAGACTGGATCAGGAAAACGCAGGTTTACTAAGACGGGCGGTACGCAGAGGGTATAATGTTTGAGATAACAGCATATCAGACAGGAAAAGATGTGATGGCAGTTTTTCCAGATCGTACCGACTGAAAAACCAAAAAGTTCGAAAGAACTATGAGATAATCTGTCATGCTCTTTATTAAAGCCATATTGACATGCCAAACCGTTAATCAGTGGACCTCATACCTCCCATCTTTCGATATTTCTTGTTTCCGGGTTAAATACAATACCAATCTCGTATATCCGCCTTGAATCAGACCGGTACTTCTCTGCATATCCACGTCTTTTAATCTGATCCAGGGGGCTTTCATCCCCACTCGTATCGACACCAAGCACTTTGAATTCAAAGATCCAGATCCCGGTCCTTGTCTTAACAGTCAGATCAATCCGTCCTTTGTTTGAGGTATCTTCCGGAATTACCTCGTAGCCAAGGCTTGCAAAATAGGTGTAAACCACACTGGCATAATACCCCTCATATCTTGCAACCGGGTTGTTTCTGTACCAGTCATGCGGAATGGATGCAAAGAATGAATGGAAACAGGAATGCAGGTCTTCAACATCCCCCTGCTCAAGTGCATCATACAGACGATCGCGTACCCCGGAGATATCATGACTGCTTAGTACCTCTAAGAAGAGGAGATTAAGTGATACCCTGACTTCGGTATTTGGATATCCAAGCACGCAGCGAAACCCTCTTACTGGATCAGCTGTCCATGACTTTATCGTCAGGTACCCCGCCTGAAACAGGAGCGTCTCTGTCCGGATATTTTCAGGATCAAAGGATCCCAGGAGTTCATCACCTGCAATAAGTCCGTCGTATTCAGCAGGAAGACGGGGTCTTTTCTGCCAGAGGGTGATAAGAAATGAAGGTGTCCCAGTCTCAAACCAGAAAGGTCTGAAGGTTCTCTCTTCAAGAAGAAGGAGAATGTCAAACGGATTATAAACTGATTCACCTGTCCATGAATATCCATTATACCAGTTTTTCACTGCGTTTAAATCCAGGTCATCTAAATATTCCCGAAAAACTGTTTTCAGATCATCATGGGTGTACCCGCAAATTGCTGAATAACCTTCGTTAAGTGTGATATCCCGCAAATTGTTTAAACCGGAAAATATTCCTGTTTTGGCAAATTTCGAAACCCCTGTGAGAAGAACAAATTTTAGATGGAGATCCAGTGGTTTGATTGATCCATAAAAATTTTTCAGGCAGTCCCGCATCTCCTGCATGGTGCTGATATCCGCGATATTATCAAGAATAGGCCTGTCATACTCATCGACGAGAATGACGACCTGCTTTCCGGTTTTTTTTGTAATTTTTGGTATGAGCGAAAGCAATCGGTTTCCAGGATCTCCGGAGCTTTTCTCTATCTCATAATGTTCTTCCCATTCATCAAGAGTGCTGGATAGTCTGCTTATAAGATCAGAGATATGGCTCAGTGACCCGCCGGCAAAATCGATCCTTAGGACCGGATATGTTATGGTAAAGTCCCATTCCGCTTCAGGGGAGTCAATGTACAGCCCGGAAAAAAGTTCTTTTCTCCCGGAAAATGCACAATCAAGCGTATCGATAAAGAGACTTTTTCCAAACCGCCTTGGACGGGAAAGGAAATAATAAGATCCTTTCGCTACCATATCGGAGATAAACCAGGTTTTATCGACATATGCATATCCTTCTGTTCTCATTTTCTCAAAGGACTGGACCCCGATTGGCAGCTTAGGAGGAGGCATAAAAAGATCTACTTAAAATAAGGGCTTGTAGATTACATCTTTCTTCCGGATATGATAATAAATTCATGGTTTTTTCTTCAGGCTTAACATACAGCTCTGCTCCCTTGACACCACATGGTAGAGTGGAATTTATCGATAATCAGCAGTTAAATTTCATAGATTGTAATTTTTTTACACAAGAACCTCTTTAGAGGAAAAGGCGCGAATTTTAAATTATATCCTTAATCAAAAAGATTTCACCTTGAAAAGACCAGGCCATTGAATGAAAGAAAATAATTCAGGCAAAAAAAGGATTTCTCTTTAATTCATCTCATGGCTCATGGCTCATGGCTTTTTCGAGGTGGTGTGAAGAGATCCCTTACCATCTTCACTGCACAGAGATCTCCACACATAGAGCAGGTCTCCTTCTCCTCGTCCCGGCCATGAATACTTCTGGCTATGTCGGGGAACAATGAAAGGCTGAACTGCTTCTCCCAGTCAAGTTCCTGGCGGGCCTTCCCCATCGAAATCTCCCGCTCCCTTGCATCAGCCCTTCCGGCAAGCAGATCCCCGATATGGGCGGCAAGAACAGATGCCCTTGTACCCTCGATGATATCATTAACCCTGGGAAGTGCAAGATGCTCACTTGGGGAGACCATGCAAAGGAAGTTTGCCCCATGTTTACATGCGATAGCCCCGCCAATAGCACTTACGACATGATCATATCCTGGAGCGATGTCAGTCACAAGCGGGCCGAGGAGGTAGAGAGGGGCATGATTTGTTATCTCCTTGATCATCCGGACATTATACCCCACCTGCTCAAGTGGCATGTGACCAGGACCTTCAATCATACGCGGGATCCCAAGGTTATGAGCATGCCTCGAGAGCCTGCCAAGATTCAGGTACTCAACCGTTTTTGCCTCCTTTGACGCATCTTCATGACAGCCAGGACGCATACCGTCCCCAAGGCTGACAACAACCTGGTTCTCGGCAAGTATCTCACACAGGTAATCAAACTCTTTCCAGAGCGGGTTTTCCTCTTCCCTGGCTGCCATCATGGCCACGTGAAAAGCTCCGCCACGTGACACAACACCCATCCTGCGCGGATCCTCCCTGAGAGAACGCAGCACGTCCTGGTTTACACCACAGTGAAGGGTGAGGAAATCGACCCCATCCCTGCAATGATCGCGGATGACATTAAGCAGGAGATCCGCGTCGACATCCTGAACCGACCCGGCCCTTCTTACCGCTTCGTAAACCGGGACAGTTCCTACCGGCACAGGAGACGAAAGCACAATTTTTCGAATAGCAGGAAGATCGCCACCGGTTGAGAGATCCATCAGGGCATGGGCACCATTTTTAATTGCTGCACCGGCCTTCTCTCTTTCCAGCTCAGGATCGCAGAGATTACTGGACGTGCCTACATTGACATTGACCTTGACCCTGCACCCTTCACCAATAGCACATGGGGGGTGCGGTCTTAGAGGATTTTGAGGAATTACCACCCTTCCTGCTTTTATCAGCCTTAACAGCCGTTCATTATCTATTGATTCTGCCCTGGCTGTCTCATTCAGGAGATGAATGTCAGGAAGAAAATCATGAATATTTACCATATCCTACATGTTGTATGCGGGGGAATATGATAGTCATATGGCAGTAAAATTCATCCCCGGAAGGGGAATGTATGCAAATGCCTATATTGCAAGGGGTACGATCCTGGTAGATGCCGGGGTAACCCCCATGGCAATAGAGGCACATCGGGATACCATTACCCATATCATCCTTACCCATTGTCACTTTGATCACATAGCCTACCTGACAGCCCTGCAGAAGATGACCGGGGCCAGGATCTGTATCCACGAGGCAGATGCAAAAGGACTGATGGATGACAACTATAGCCTTGCAATGCATTTCGGACAGCGATCTCCTGGCATTGTCCCTGACATCATCCTTCAAGGCGGAGAGGTGATAGAAGGTTATGAGATAATACACACACCAGGCCATACACCTGGAAGTATATGCCTTTATGACAGGGAGTCGCAGGACCTCATAACAGGAGACACGGTCTTTTCTGACGGAGGATTTGGACGGTACGACTTTCCAGGAGGAAGCCGGGATTTACTTACCGAATCACTAAAAAAACTTTCTGAACTGAAGGTTGAAAGGCTGTATCCTGGTCACGGAGTTCCTGCAATGCAGAACGGGGAGAGGATAATCAAAGGCGCTGTAACACTCATACAATCCGGCTATGGATAAAGGGGCATACATCCTTCTTTTGAAGAACGATGAGTGCAGGATAATGACCGGAGCAAGAGGGGAGATAACTTTTTCTGCCGGGTGGCATGGATATGTGGGATCAGCCCTGGGTTCTGGAGGATTGTCCAGGGTTTTGCGTCATTTCAGGCTGAATGAGAAGAAAGATAAAAGACCCAGATGGCATATCGACTTCCTGCTCCATTCTCCCTGTTTCCAGGTGATGCGGGCATACTGCATTCACACAAGTGAGAAGATTGAATGCCTTCTTGCCATGCAGATGACAGGCAAAGTCATTTCAGGATTTGGATCAACTGACTGTTCCTGCAAAGGGCACCTTTTTTATTTTGCAGATGATCCACATGAAGATATTCTTCACCTGGTCAGTTCCATATCAGAAAAAGAAGGTCCTTCATCTCACACTGATATCCTTGTACCCTAATCCTGAAGAGGGCTGCCTATGACAGGATATTATATGTATTTATAGCGCAGATACCAAAATCAATCACCAGAATTTGGAGGTCCAAGATGATCAAAGTTGCAGTTAATGGATATGGAACCATAGGAAAGCGTGTTGCAGATGCTGTATCGGTCCAGAAGGACATGGAGATAATTGGTGTATCCAAGACCAGGCCATCAGCTGAGGCCCTGGTTGCAGTCCAGAGAGGTTACCCGATCTACATAGCCGACATGAGCAAAAAAAGCGCATTTGAGAAGGCAGGCATTCCGGTCGCAGGTTCGATTGAAGATATGCTGAAAAAAGCTGACATCGTGGTCGACGGAACACCAGGTGGAGTGGGTGCAGCCAACAAGGCCCTTTATGAGAAGGCCGGTGTGAAAGCCATCTGGCAGGGCGGTGAAGATCATGAAGTCGCAGGATTTTCCTTTAACGCCCATGCAAACTACAAGGATGCCATTGGCAGGCAGTTTGTAAGGGTGGTCTCATGCAACACGACCGGGCTGTGCAGGGTAATCAAGGCCATGGATGATGCCTTCGGGGTTAATAAAGTCCGGGCTGTCATGGTCAGGCGTGGAGCCGATCCTCATGTTGTTAAGAAAGGACCAATTGACGCCATAGTTCTGGACCCCCCGACCATTCCAAGTCATCACGGACCTGATGTCAACACCGTTCTGCCACATATTGACATCGTAACCCTGGCAATGATAGTTCCTGCAACACAGATGCACATGCATGCCATCACAATTGAACTTAAAAAAGAGGCAGGCAGGGACGACGTGCTTGCAGTCATGAAGGGACACAACCGGATAGGTCTTGTCAAACCTGAAACTTCTATCAAGAGCTCAGCAGAGCTGAAAGAGTACGTCATGGACCTGGGCCGGCCAAGGGCTGACTTATGGGAGAACGGAATATTTGAGGCATCAGTCAACCTGGTCGGAAAAGAGCTCTTCCTCTTCCAGGCCATCCACCAGGAGGCTGATGTTGTCGTGGAGAACATAGATGCAATTCGCGCGATGATGGGAGAAGTCAGCGACCCGGAGACTTCAATAAGGATGACTAACGAGGCAATGCAGTTTACTGCCCTCTAATCACTCATCCTATTATCACCGTCTAATACATACCTCCTCAGAATGGATACATACGCCCGTGTGACACGGAACACGGTCGAGGTCGTTACTGATGAGGAACTGCGTTCCCTCCTTGACCGTCCGGTCAGAAAAGTTTACGCAGGATATGAACCAAGTGGAGAGATCCATCTTGGGCACCTTGTCACTATTAATAAACTGATAGACCTGAGAGATGCAGGTTTTGAAGTCATTGTTCTCCTTGCCGATCTCCACGCTTTTCTTAACCGGAAAGGAACGATGGAAGAAGTAAAAAGACTGGCTGATTATAACCGCCGGTGTTTTGAAGGACTTGGTCTTACCGACATCAGGTATGTGCTTGGTTCAACCTTTCAGCTCTCTCCTGAATACCAGATCCTGGTTCACGAGCTTTCCCAGGCTATCACCCTGAACCGTGCCAGGCGCAGCATGGACGAGGTCGGACGACAGATGGACAACCCGACTGTCTCCCAGATGGTGTACCCTATCATGCAGATGGCAGATATTGCAATGCTTGGTGTGGATGCCGCCCTTGGAGGAATTGACCAGAGGAAGATCCACATGCTGGCACGTGAATACCTGCCGTCGAAAAATTATCCTTCACCTGTCTGTATTCACGTCCCCATCCTTCACGGACTGGACGGGAAGAAGATGTCCTCTTCCCAGGGCAATTACATATCTGTTGCAGAGTCAGAGGAAGATATCAGGAAGAAGATGAAAAAAGCATTCTGTCCACCGGAAATTGAAGACAACCCGGTCCTGCAGGTGCTTCAGCATCATGTCTTCCCAAGGCTTGATCTCGTAAAGATTGAAAGGCCTGAAAAGTTTGGTGGAGACAGGGTGTTTGAAACCTACGAGGAGATGGAAAAAGCATATGCCGGCGGGGAAATTCACCCGGCTGACCTTAAAACGGCAGTTGCAGAGAGCCTTATCACCATCCTTGCTCCGGTTCGCGATTATCTTCGATAAACTTAAGGTGAGTTCTTGAGAGATCGGCAGACTGACGAGTACGATAAGAAGGTCGATGAGCTCAGGACCAAGATAAAGGGACTGGACCAGCTTAAGGTCAGAGATGACGTATTTGATGAATACACCCTTCTCGGCCTTTACAAACTTCTTTCCAGGGGCTGGATCACTGCCATGGGTGGCCCCATATCCACCGGAAAGGAGGCTAACGTTTACCATGCCGACAGGGGTGGAACTACTGTTGCGGTCAAGATATACCTTACCAGGACTGCCAATTTTAAAAAGATGCAGGACTACATAACTGCTGACCGGAGATTTATCAATATTGGCAAAACCAGGAGAGATATTATCTTTGCATGGACCAGAAAAGAGTTTTCAAACCTGAAACGTGCGGAAAAAGCAGGGATACCTGTGCCACATCCCCTTGTCTTTGACCGGAACGTGCTGGTGATGGAATTTTTGGGGGATGAAAACGGAGCCTTCCCCCAGCTAAGGCTTGCAGAGTTTGAAGATGCCCAGGCAGTGTATGATGAGATAATTGAGTATATCAGGCTTTTATGGAAGAAGGCAAAGCTTGTTCACGGCGATCTTTCAGAATATAATATTCTGTTTGGAAAGGGACATCCTTACATGATCGACATGGGTCAGGCTGTAACCCGCGACCATCCTCATGCTCCGGGTTTTTTAAAAAGGGATCTTGAACAGCTTAACCGGTTCTTTAACGAACGATGTATCACCAGGGAGGTCCCGGATATACTTGAAGAATTATGCGGGTCATCGCCGCAATAACTAAATTTTGGAGATATCATGCAACAGGAAACAAGGATTACCCAGGAAAGAATCGGGGTTCTTATCGGGAAAAAAGGACAGACAAAGCGGGAGATTGAAGAGAAGACCGGGACGAAGATCCAGGTTGACAGCGAGGAGGGTCTTGTCTTTATCGAAGGTGAGGATGCTGACGGATTTATCCAGGCAGTAGAGACCGTAAAAGCCATTGCCAGGGGATTTTCTCCGGAACGGGCCTCAATACTACTTGAAGATCCTGATCTCTATCTTGAGATAATCGAACTCTCAGAGTTTGCCGGTTCTGACTCGAAGATCGAACGAATAAGAGGAAGGATAATTGGACGCGATGGCAGATCCAGGTCACAGATACAGGATATGACCGCAACAGAGATATCAGTCTACGGAAAGACGGTCGGGATCATAGGCACTGTTGAACAGGTAAAGATTGCCAGGGAAGCTATAGAGATGATCATAAAAGGTGTGTCGCATGAATCTGTATTTTCATTCCTTGAAAAGAAACGTCGCGAATTAAAACAGGATATGATAAGCTACTACTATTAACAGAAATGATCAGAGCTTAAATGCTGAGGTCTCTCCCTTTTTCGCTGGTGAATCCTGATGGACATTGAATCAATTCCGCTTCCTGCCCAGTTTATCAAAGCATGTACTGCCAGGGGGATAAAGTCATTATACCCGCCACAGGCAGAGTGCGTAAAGAAAGGTTTACTTGAAGGGAAAAACCTGTTAATCTCCATCCCGACTGCCAGCGGAAAGACGCTCCTTGCCGAGATGGCCATGTGGTCACGGATTGCTGCAGGTGGAAAATGCCTCTATATTGTTCCTCTCCGGGCTCTTGCTTCTGAAAAATATGAAGAATTTTCTAAAAAAGGCGTGATCAGGGTAGGGATTGCAACCGGGGATTATGACCGGACCGATGCATATCTTGGAGAAAATGATATCATCGTGGCAACCAGTGAGAAGACTGATTCACTGCTCAGAAACCGGACACCCTGGCTGTCAAAGATAAACTGCATCGTTCTTGATGAAGTGCACCTTATTGGATCTGAAAACCGTGGCACCACCCTTGAGATGGTCATAACCAAGCTAAGGTACACTAATCCTGATATGCAGGTGATCGGACTTTCTGCAACGATTGGAAATCCTGGCCAGCTGGCAGAATGGCTTGATGCAGAGCTTGTCACCAGCACCTGGCGGCCGGTGGACCTGCGTCAGGGAGTTTTTTATAATGGTAAGATCCTGTTTTCCGACTCAGAAAGACCCGTCCAGGGAAAAACAAGGCATGATGACCTGAATCTCTGCCTTGACACGATAGAGGAAGGAGGTCAGTGCCTTGTCTTTGTCTCATCAAGGAGGAATGCAGAAGGTTTTGCGAAAAAAGCAGCAAATGCACTAAAGGCCGGCAGTCCTGATTCAAAAGCCCTGGCTAATGAGCTAAGAAAGCTCCGGGGCAGGGACGAGGGGAATGTCCTTGCAGACTGCGTTGAAAAAGGGGCTGCTTTTCATCATGCAGGCCTTATGAGACAGGAGAGGACGATCATCGAAGAAGGTTTTCGTAATGGTTATATTGAGGTGATCTCCGCCACCCCGACCCTTGCAGCCGGCCTTAACCTTCCGGCAAGAAGGGTGATCATCAGGGATTATTCCAGGTTCACGTCAGGCCTTGGGATGATCCCAATCCCGGCAGGGGAGTACCACCAGATGGCAGGCAGGGCAGGACGGCCTCATCTTGATCCCTATGGAGAGGCTGTTTTACTGGCAAAGGATGCTTCATCCGTAGAAAGACTTTTTGAGACGTTCATCGATGCCGAACCAGAAAGGATGGATTCACAGTGCGTTAATGACGAATCATTGTGTGCACATATCCTTTCCCTTATTGCAACCGGTTTTGCCCGTGATGAGGACACACTGACATCATTCATGGAGAGGACCTTTTACTACTTTCAACATCCGAAGACACGTTCTCTTCCAAGGCTTATCTCCGATGCAATCAGGTATCTTAACTCGACAGGGATGATACATGAAGGAGACCAGGGCTCTTACTCCGCAACACAACTTGGAAGTCTTGTATCCAGGCTGTACCTGAATCCCTGTACGGCAAACCTCATCCTTGACTGCCTGAAATCCTGCAAAACCCCTACCCTGATCGGTCTTCTCCATGTCATCTGTGTCTCTCCTGACATGCAAAGGCTTTACCTTAAGTCTGCTGACACCCAGCTTCTGCGGACTTTTCTTTTCAAGCACAATGATGATCTTATCCTCCCTATTCCTTTCGAACAGGAAGAAGAAGAGATCTGGCTTTCAGGTTTGAAAACAGCCCTTGTCCTGGCCGACTGGGCAGACGAACTCTCCGAGGGTATGATAGAGGAGAGGTACGGAATAGGTGCCGGAGACCTGTACAATATTGTCGACTCTGGTAAATGGCTCCTTCATGGAACCGAGAGGCTGGTGTCGGTTGAGATGCCTGATATGAGCCAGGTTATCAGGACCTTGTCTGTCAGGGTGCATCATGGAGTAAAGCCTGAGCTGCTGCCACTTGTTGCCCTGCATAATATCGGACGAGTCAGGGCCAGAAGTCTTTTCAATGCCGGTTATCCTGATCCCGAGGCGGTTGCCAGGGCAGGTCTGCAAAAGATATCAAGAATAATCGGGGAAGGGATCGCAAGGCAGGTACTTGGTGAAATTACCGGCGGGAAAAGATCCGGATTATCCAGGGCTGATGAAAATCTCCATGAGAGAAAACCGGAGCTTCTTACTGATATCCCGGGGATAGGGAAAAAGATGGCTGAAAAGCTTCAGGATGCAGGTATCCTTTCGATCTCTGATCTGCTGACTGCCGACGAGATGCTTCTTATGGATATTCTTGGATCAGCAAGAACAAGGAAAGTCCTTGCCTTCCTTGCTGAGACTGAAGAGACTGGCCCAGGCCCGGATGATACAGACAATGTACCTGAAACACCGAAGATCACGGGCCAGTCTTCATGGGAGGACTTTGAATGTTAAAACAGGAGCATATCTATTCTGATGAATATCTTATCATTCCGGTCAGGGTAAATGTCCAGGACAGGAAAGAACTTCTTGACAAAGTCCGGAAAACAGGAGAAGAGTATGATGCTGCCATTGTATGCCTGAACCGGGAGATGACAGCCGGTTTTGATCATGTCAGGACCGCACTTGAACATGCTATCCGTGCCTGGAAAGAGGGACAGATGATCGCAAGAAGCCTTGAGGTTGAAGTTTTGCTATATGCCGCCGGTACCAGGCAGACAGGCCTCATAGGCCCGTTCGGACCTGAAAATGGTACCAGTGACTACTATCTCTGTATTATCCCTCCAAGACCGGAGGCAGCGGCCGCCCTTCTTGAATGGATGGAGGAGGTAAATGATGAAGACTGGAATGAAATGTCTGAAAATAAAGCATCGCGGCTTATCAGGGCATACAATATAACTACAGAAGAGCTGGAGGTTACAGGCATGGACCGCCTGGGCGATCTCATACGTGAACGCTCTGCCCTTCTGGCAGTCAATCGTTAGTATCAGACCTTTTTAATCATCTCTGCCAGCATTGCAGCCTGTTTATCATCGACGATGAGCCTGGCAGATATTCCCACCCACTTTGACAGTTCAGGGATATGTTCTTTTTCAAGGTCATCAAACTCAAGACCATCAAGGTGAAACCTGGTCTGGCGCTCCAGGAATCTCCTGGATGCAGGACCCAGAACCTGAACTGTCAGGGCAAGAACCTTCTCTGATATCTCTGACATGCAAGGTCCTGCCTTAAGGTTCTTCATCCATCATCATTATCTTCAGGCTTGAGACCATTCTGCTGAATGAACTGGCAAGTTCCCCGATCTCGTCATTGCGAACGACTGTTACGAGGACATTTGTATCGCCGGTAGAGATCTTCTCTGCAGAATCGTTCAATGCCCGTATATCCCTGATCATGGTCTTACTGATGATGCCAATTATGACCGCGGTAATACCAATTCCGATCAGCATGATCAGGTAGATAATACTTCCAATAAAGTCCTGGCGCTCAATTACTCTTTCAGCGCTCATATCTACACCAACAATTCCTGTTACCACTCCGTCCGCATTTTTAACTGGTGCATACCCTGATATGACAGTGCCCCATTGATCAGTCATGTACTCTTTCTCCGCAACCGGGGCAGTAAATCCTGTCTCCATCTCATCAGTGGGGGTTTCATAAAGCTCTCCTATTCCAGCGGCATCATCTGCTATCCCGTACTCCCCGTCAACCACGAAGACAAACCCTTCATCTGTCTTCCTCATGGTATAAAGGTACAGAATTTCAGAATTTGATGACTGCATCACATAGAGCTGATCTCTTATTTTAATGAAACCAGGAGTATCTTCATCGCCTGGCTGAAGAGAGGCGAGTACATCCCCGTCTATCTGGGTTGCAACAACACTTGCCAGGGCAACAAGCTCATCCCTGGTTGTCTCTTTGAGGGCAGTTTTTGTCGCACCAAAAGTGTAAAAGACACTCAGACCTGCAATAACGAGAATAAGAATAATGAAAGCAACTGTAAGCTTTGTGATTATGCTATGGTACCATGGAACCATACAAAAAGTAGGTTTGTAACTTTTAAAAAAGTTTATAATTGATATATTTCGAAAAAATTTGGAAAAAAATGAAATACTTATCAGCGGGAAGCATGGGTCAGGATATGAAGGATCTCCGGGATGATGATCTCCCTCGTAGCAAGCTCAGCAGCATTTTTTGAACCAGGAATACAAAACACTGCTTTTCCGTCGATTACTCCTCCAAGGGCCCTGCTAAGGACGGTCCTGGTTCCAACTTCAGCATAACTCTTCATCCTGAACAGCTCACCAAAACCGTCCAGTCTCTTCTCAAGAAGAGGTTCTACTGCTTCAATAGTGCAGTCGTCATGGGTTATTCCTGTTCCACCGGTCAGGATAATACAATTTGCTTCCTCTAATGATTCTTTAAGGGCAACCTGAATTTTTTCGATATTATCAGGAATGATTTTTGTTCTGATTACTGGAATGGAAGAATCATGAAGGAGAGAGGAGATTACTTTTCCTGCTGTATCCTCTTTTTCTGTTCTTGAAGTAGAAATTATGAGTATGATCACTCTGACAGAAATTTTCT
>JAAYPD010000005.1 GCA_012520015.1 Methanomicrobiales archaeon | reverse complement strand
TGCATCATTAAATGGGTGAAGATGTATTACTGCAGCACTATTATGTGAAGTATAAGGGATTTCAGGATGAACATAGAGCTGATGCCTGGTGATTGCAAATACCGGGTACCTTTTTTCAAGCAGGATAAATAATTCTCTGGCAAGTCTGCCGGTTCCAGGACTTTCAGGCATATCTGTATCGTCGAGCGCAATATATATTGTCATGAAAAACTCCTTGCAATAAAAACCAGGAGATCATATAATAAATTATCGGTCTTCCTGGAATATCAGGGAAAAGGGTTTTAATTATGTAGTATTTCTTTCTTGCTCTTCAGGCCTGGTCATCCTTACTACTTCACCAAATATTGTAGAGCCCATGAGATCGGCACAATTTTGTGGATAGAGTTCAGCCATGACTGACACAATCTTCTGTGTTCCTTTGCTGGTTGTGAGGATACCAACCCGCTCAGCCCTTGTCACCAGCTCCTGCTCTTCCATCATGGCAAAGTACGGGAGAATGTAATAATGTGGGACTTTAAGGTATTCAGCAAGGCGTCTTGTAGTAGGGAATCTTACGTGAATTCCTTCTTTGGAAAAAGTAATTGTAACTGCACCGTCTTCGAAAAGGAATATCTTTACTGCTGATTCAAACAGGCATTCGATTGAGAGCGATGACATGTGAAAAGAGTTAGAGTTTGGATCTATTAAGGATACAGGAAAAATTAATGTTTTTTCTTCTGAGCATCTGGTACAGGTTCAAGCCAGACAATCTCCGCACCAACTTCCTGGGCGATCATTTCAAGTTCAACCTTCCTGAAGTGGGTTGCAACTACCTGGACCTGCCCTCCTGTAACGGCAAGAATGCGGTATTTTGGGCTTTTTACACCTGAACCAACTTTTTGCCTTTCACGTACAAAAATTTTCATATTCCGTCACCTCCAAAAACCAACTGATATAATTCAAGTGATATATCAGTTGGTTACTGACAACCTATCTATAAGATCTTTCCATATAAATATATTGTTGTGATGTTCAATGCACGAGCGACATGAAATCATTAACAAGCTTCAGGGGGAGACCCTTGATAGAAAAGGATTATTTGACCGGTACAATGAACGCCCGCTCATGCGCATCCTTCCAGAATTAAATGTTATAAAGATAGGCGGACATGGAATCATTGACTATGGGCGTAACGTTGTCATCCCCCTGATGGATGAGATCGGCGCTTTGTCTAAGGAACACCAGGTGATGCTTGTCACCGGGGGAGGAGTCAGGGTAAGGCACATAATGGATATCGGGCTGGATCTTGGGATGCCAACAGGAGTTCTTGCAGAGCTGACAAGCAAAATTTCTGAACAGAATGCAATCATGATTGCAACACTCCTTGCTCCATACCAGGCTAAAAGAATCCATACCTCAGATCTTTTGGAAGTTCCAACTCTTCTTGGCATGGGGGCATTTCCGGTTACTCACGGAACTCCGCCATATGGCCTGTATGAACATCCTTCCGAACGGACAACCGGCGGCATTCCGTCTCACCGGACTGACACCGGGGCTTTCATTGCTGCAGAAGTTCTTGGTGCCAGAAGTTGTATCCTTGCAAAAAATGTTGACGGACTTTATGACCGGCATCCATTAAAGTTCCCTGATGCAGAACTGATTCCGGAAATATCGGCAACTGAACTGATTGCAATGAAGATGGAGGATCTTGTTCTTGAAAGAAAACTCGTAGAGCTTATGCTTGAATGCAGAAATATCAGGGAAGTCCAGATAGTAAATGGTCACAAACCAGGGATGATAACAAGGGCAGTAAAAGGTGAAAAAGTAGGAACTATCATCAAGGCAGAATGACCAGACTTCAATTTAATCTAAAAACCTTCATGATTATATTAATTTATTCCGGTATCTAAGTGCCCAGGCAAGAACCAGGCCTGCACCAAAACCCAGGGCAAGACCAAATGGCAGGGATATTACTGCAATAAGACCGGATACCAACAAATTTTCTGTTTTAAGCCCATGTTTTGCAAGTTCTATGGCCACCACAACCAGGAGAACTCCAAACATTCCTACAGGAAGGGCTGAGGAGAAGTTTGTATCAGTAC
>JAAYPD010000456.1 GCA_012520015.1 Methanomicrobiales archaeon | reverse complement strand
CTCCTGGCATACAATGCCAATGGACCTTCTGACCTGTTCCCGTTCTGTACGAAGATTAAAACCAGCAATACTGACCTCTCCATGCTGCAAGGGTAGAAGGGTTATCAGGACATTGATGGCTGTGCTCTTTCCGGCTCCGTTTGGTCCAAGAAAAGAAAAAAATTCACCTTTTTTTACAGTAAAAGAGATGTCACGGACTGCATGGACATCCCCATAACTATGGGACAGGTGTTCTACCTTAAGAATAACTGGCTCATCCTGTGGCATGCAAAACGGGAGGTATTATCTTCTGCCACCTGGCCAGAAACGAACTCTTTTTTTCTGCGAGGAACTTTTATCATCCGGTACTGCAGCTTTGGGCTTACTCTTCACCTCAGCTTTCTTTTTTTCATTGTATGGTCGTGGGGCACTTGTTAATACCCGCTCTGAGTATTGCATCTCCCGCGGTTTTGATCTTGCATCACCAGTTCCATGTCTGCCTGATGATCTGCTCTTTTTTTGCGCACTGCCTTTTTTCCTGTCTGGAGTCCCGGAAAACCTTGCAGATACAGGTTTTTTACCTTTATACGAACCCCCCGGCTTCTGGCTAAACCCGCGTTTTATTTTTGGAGGCCGGACATCATCGATAAGAAGGTTTCTTCCATGAAATTCGGATTCGTTTAAAGAATTTCTTGCAACCCTGGCACCTTCATAAGTTTCCATCTCCACAAATCCGTATCCTTTCCCCTCGATGATACGGACACCGACAACTTCACCATACCTTGAGAACAGACTAAAAAGCTGCTCTTCATTAACCGAGTATGTAAGGTTTCCAACAAACAATCGTTTTGGATTCATATTATTGCCGCCTGTCATCATCCATCTTATCTTTTACCCAAACAGGCAAAAACGGGAGAATGGCAAGTTCCTGATTGATAAATTGCAAGTATAACCTTAAGTAAATTCTTCTTTTAATTTGCGCCTGTTCTTAATAGCCGATTAATCATCCATTTTTTCCCGAATGGTGCAGTGACTGCGCATATTATATTGCCCTGACTGACGAATCGGGATAAACAAGAACGATGAAGATTGTTCCAGGGGTTTACATTATTGCGAAAAACGATTCTAAATATTATCAGGAGAACTGGTACCAGGCCATGAATGCTGCATCACGGTTCTTGCACAAAGCCGTGCCACTCTTAATGGTTCAGGTATCTTCCCATGAAGGGTAAAGATCCGTATAAGCTGGCGGGCCTCATGTTCATCACATCCATAACCTCTTGCATAAACAGAAAATCCTGTTTTTACTTGAATGAGGGACCTCTCTCCAAGTTTTTCATAAAGTTTCAGCCTTTTTTCATCTCCTGGAAAGTGGTGCATGATATGGCCGGAAAGCCCTTCTGAATCCTTGTATGAGACACATATCACCGGCAGGCCGGTTATTTCCGATATTTCTCCCGGGTCAATGACATTGTACCAGGCAATTACGCAACCATTCAGGAGAATGACATTCACATCCTGCCGGTTTAGAGACATTATCATCCGGATTATCTCCGTTGTTGCATCCATGCCCCCTACCCGGACTTTTCCAAAACAGAAGCCATCAATATGCAGATCACGGCGCATTACAACACCACAAAGGACTGACCAGTCATGGTGTGCAAATGACTCGGAGATTCCAAGCACACGAATGCCCTGCTTTTGGAGCTGCATAACAATAGATGTTCTGTCATGATAAGAAGACTTGTGCCCTGGCAGCGAAAATTTCTCTATTTTTCTATATACTATAAGCCCCAATAACCTGCTGTACAGAAGGTGAAGACTGGAAGATGATATCACAGGAGAGTTGCGCAGGAATAATCCGACACATAAAAGAACATGTTCCCGGTGACAAGGCACAGGTTATGGAATACCTGGTAGCAATAGAGGATCATTATGCCGTACACCCTTGCCGGAAAGAGGTGTCCGGTATTATTGCATCTCTTGCCACCCGGTCATTCTCAGCTGACGAATTTCAGACATTTATGTCAAGGGTAAAAAATCCTGACACAATAACAGAGTCTGTTCTTTCATCTGTGATCTTATTCCTGGACAATAGAGATGCAGGGTCTGCATTGCAGGAGCTATTGTTTATTCTCCCATATGCAGAAGATCCATACCAGGAACCAGGAAAATTTCTTGCATTCCGTGATTTTATTGAGTATGCATACTATATCTCTTCTTTTACACCTGACCAGGATCTAAAAATCCACCCATATCTGAATTCAGACATTCTCTTCCAGTATGGTCGCATTTGTGCACTAAAGGAGGAGAAAGAGATGGCACGGACAATATTTGTCTTCCTTTCCAGGATAAGCCCGGTTAATACTGCCATATTGCTTGAACTGGCCGAAATCTTAAGAGAGGAGAGGAGCCTTGATGAATTCCGCCACCTCACAAACCTGTGCCTGCAATATGCATGGATACCAGAAGAACTGGCCAGGTCTTACAGGAACATGGGATATTACCTGACAGAGACAGGCGACTATGCCGGGGCTGCTACCTGCTATCTTATGAGTACAACATGGGAAGATTCAGCAGTAACGGCCAGTGAACTGATGTTTATCAGGGAAAAATCAGGCAAAAACCTGGACATATCATTTATCCTCTCACATGGCAGGGAGATCCTTGATGAACGGAATATTCCTTTTGGGCCTAACCCGGAGATCATCGACCTGATGGTTGATTACTCAGATGAACTTAAACAGGATGGAGACTTGTTTGAAGCAAGGAAATACCTCAGCCTCGCCAAGGCCCTTGAGCTGAGTGATCGGCTGGAACGGAAAATTGAAGTGATTGAGAGATTTATTGAAGATTATACGGTTTTTTAATCATCCGGATTCTCTTCTCTCCAGGCGCCGGGAGGAAAGATTATCTCAAACCTTGCACCAGATCCAGCGGTCCCTGTCTCTCTGATATCAATTCCTGAGTAATTTAGAATATCCTTGGAAAATGCGAGTCCCATGCCGGAATTTTTACCAAATCCCGGTAAAAAGATCTTGGATTTTTCCTCCTGAATAATACCTTTGCCATTGTCTGCCATAACAAGGATGAATGAGTTCTCTTCAATGTATGATTCAAACCCGATTGAGGTTGCATTCTCTCCATGCCTGATGCTGTTTTCTGCAATATTGTACAGGACTTTATACATTAGTGGATCGGCAAGGATCCCGACCGGTTTAATATCAACAGTTATCTGAATTAAACTGTCCATCTCCTGCATGAGTTGCTTTGTAAGGCCTGTAAGCGATTGCCATATTGGTTTTGTCGGTTCTTTTTCATGATATACTCCGGTGATCCTAATATGATCTGCAATCCTTTCGGCAAGTCTCTGACAGGCAATAATATCACTGGTAAGTGAAGGATCCAAAAGTTCTGCCTTCTCTTCTGCAATATCCAGATATCCGTTCATAGCGGTCAGAAGGTTAAGGATATCATGTCTTGTGATCCTGGTCATGAGGGCAAGTTTTTCCCTTGCCTGAACAAGTGCCCTTTCTGAAACTTTCCTGTCGGTGATATCCCTGATAATAAATACAAGACCGGCGGTCTCCCCGCCTGGATCCCTGATACCTGATGCAGATATGCTGACCGGCACCGGTCCAAGTCCTCCCCTGAACAGGATCTCCTCGTCAGTTATTAATCCATCCCGTCTTATCTTTTGTATCATCCCTGAGAAATCAGACTCATCGACAAAGTCCCTGATATGACTGATTATTTTTTTCCCTCGGTTCCTGCCCATTAAATGCTGACCAGATGGATTTGTTGTAATAATCTCTCCATCAAGGGCAGTCAGGATAAGGGCATCGGGAATTGTTCCGATGATTGTATCTGCAGCAGTTTTTGGCGATACAACAAACAAACCGTACCGTAATATCGCGATACTGATACAGATGGCAAACCCAAGATAACCGATCGCCACCGCAACAGAGAGTCCGTTGGATATATTTGAAAAGAAGATGATACCGATTAACCCTGTTCCTAATGGAACTGTGATACCAATCAGAACCAGAAGGGACTGTTTTTTTAATTTATTATCAACACCTGGTGTTTTATAATATGACCAGATGCAGGTAAAGATCGAGATAAAACCGACGGTGAATGCAAAAATTATCTCCGGAATATAGAGCAGGTGTGATGGGCCT
>JAAYPD010000455.1 GCA_012520015.1 Methanomicrobiales archaeon | reverse complement strand
TTACTGCCAGTCACCTCCCTGGCAGCCCCGTAAAATGTCAGCTTCATGCCGTTTGGTTGATTTTTTTTACAATCTGCTAATATAGCGAAAGTAGCCAGAATCTTACCTGAAATAATTTTGTAACATTTAATGAACAATCTGTCAAAACTCCTTTAAAGAGTGAAGTCATTGATATACTTTTGGCGGGTTGTAACATATCTTATGCTGACTCATGAAGCTTGATAAGATCTTTTCATTCCTTGTCCCCAAGGAGGGCAAGTTCTATCCCCTTTTCAAGGATGCATCAGCCAACCTTATAATAGGTGCAGAGCTGCTGGTGGAGTTTATGAATGAGCCCTCTCCGGAGAAGAGAGAAAGTCTTAGCAATAAAATAAAGGAGACGGAACTTGTGGGAGACCAGATAGCCAGAAACCTTTACAATGCCCTGAGTGGCACCTTTATTACACCTTTTGACAGGGAGGATATCTTTGAACTGACCCATGCCACTGACTCTGTGCTTGACCTGATTCACGGTGCATCAAAGCAGACTCACCTCTACAAGCTCCAGGAAATTCCTTCAGAGTTCCGGGAGATGGCTGACGTCATCAGGAAAGCCTCCATTGAGATCAACACAGCTTTCAACGGGTTACGGGATGTGCTCAACCTTTCTAAATACAAGGATAATTGCCAAAGGATCGAGGAGCTTGAGGAGCAGGCCGATGACATCAACCACCGATACCTGGCAAAACTTTTTCAGGAAGAGCAGGATGCGATTGAACTGATTAAAAAGAAGGATATTCTGGCGGCACTTGAGAAGGCTGTTGACCGCTGCGACGATGTGTCAGACATCCTCTCTTCTGTGATTATCAAAATCGCGTAACCGGCCTGCAGATGGACTTTACACTTCTCATCATTACTATCATTCTTGCCTTCGCATTTGACCTGATAAACGGGTTTCATGATGCAGCGAACTCAATAGCTACTATTGTATCAACAAAGGTACTCACACCATTCCAGGCGGTATTGTGGGCTGCATCATTCAACTGGCTCGCGTACCTTGTTTTTCAACTTAATGTGGCTGACACCATCTCCAAAACGGTTGACACCTCGGCTATTACGCTTCTGGTCATATTGTCAGGCGTGCTGGCAGCCATCATTTGGAACCTTACGACATGGTTTCTAGGCATACCCTCCAGCTCATCACACACCCTCGTGGGAGGCTTTTCCGGTGCTGCAATTGCGTATGCCGGATGGAATGTGGTGCATACAGGTGTGATCCTGAAGATAGGAGCCTTCATCTTCCTGGCTCCGCTTATCGGGATGATGTTCGCATATATCATTTCTATTTCTCTTCTCTGGTTGTGCCGGAGGGCGAATCCCTTCAGGCTGGAGAAGAAGTTCAAGATGGGGCAGCTCGTTTCATCAGCCCTTTTCAGTCTTGGCCACGGTGGAAATGATGCACAGAAGGTTATGGGAATCATTGCTGCTGCACTTATGGTCTATTTTCATGGAGTTGATCCGTCAGCCGTTCCGCGCTGGGCGAGGATTGAGCTAGTTGACGGCAGGATGGATTCAATACCTCACTGGATAGTGCTTGGTTGCTACACGGCGATCTCCCTTGGTACGCTTATGGGAGGCTGGAGGATTGTCAAGACGATGGGGACCAAGATAACCAAGATAACTCCGTTTGAGGGTGTTGCTGCTGAATCGGCCGGAGCATTGTTGCTGTTCGGAACCGAGTATTTCGGGATACCTGTAAGCACAACCCACACAATTACCGGCGCAATCATGGGGGTAGGCCTTACAAAAAGGATTACGGCTGTAAGATGGGGTGTAACCGTCAACCTGCTTTATGCCTGGATAATTACGATTCCTGTATCGATGGCAATTGCTGCCGGGATTTACCACCTGTTGTCAGCAATAACCGGCTTGCACTGACCAGATGTCAGTTCATGGCCGGGAATCCTCTTACCGACCCGGGTGTGGTCTTGTGAAGATCAAACACTATTATTTCATTCTCACCATCCCTGAGCCATGAAGCCGGACAGTAAAGCCGTGTCTGCGGACCTATCTCCCAGTATCTTCCCAGGTTATGGCCGTTGACCCATACAAACCCCTTGACAAAATTGGTCATATCAATGAAAGTGTCAGCTCTCTCATCAAGTTTCAGGGTGCCCCTGAAGAATTCTCCTGGTCTGGTCATTTCGACTGTGGTAGCTTCCAGCGATTCAACATAGCCGTCACTCATCG
>JAAYPD010000454.1 GCA_012520015.1 Methanomicrobiales archaeon | reverse complement strand
ATGCGTGATGGTATACCGGTATGAATGTCAGTGAAGCTGTGAATCGGTGGTGTCAAAAAGCCGAAAGTGATTTGAAAAACCTAACACTTCGAATTCACAATGCTGGAGCACACATATGGGCAAAATATTTCCTATTCATGATTTATCTGAACTACTCAACACGAAACGGGATAAAAAAATTATTCTCTGTCATGGGGTCTTTGATCTCCTGCATATCGGTCACATTAAGTATTTTGAGGAGGCAAAGTCCCAGGGAGATATCCTTGTCGTTACTGTCACCCCGGACAGGTTTGTTAACAAAGGACCGGACCGCCCTCATTTCACTGAACAACTACGCCTTGAAGCTATAGCAGCTCTTGAAATAGTGGACTATGTTGCCTTAAACCTCTGGCCGACGGCGGTCGAAACCCTTCTTCTTCTGAAACCGGATATCTATGCCAAGGGACCGGATTACCAGGATCAGACCACTGATCTAACCGGAAAGATAAGAGATGAAGAGGAAGCTATCAGGTCGGTTGGCGGTGAGCTCTTTATTACAAGTGGCCAGGTCTTCAGTTCTTCTCGTCTTTTAAACCAGTCTTTATCCGGGTACACCGATGAACAGATAGAATATTTCCGTTCTTTTGCCCTGAAGCATCCGGCAGATGAGGTTATCTCATGGCTCAAAAGGTTACACACACTTCGTGTCCTTGTGATTGGGGAGACAATCATCGACAGGTATTCCTATTGTTATCCGATTGGAATGGTAACGAAAGATCCCATTATCGCGGTGAAATATCTTCATGAAGAGTGGTTTGCCGGGGGGATTATTGCGGTTGCGAACCATGGAGCGGGTTTTTACCATTCTGTCGACCTTATTTCGGCACTTGGAGAGAAAGACTCTTATGAACAGTTTATTCATACTCACCTCAAGGATGAAGTAAATAGTCATTTTATATACAAAACTGATTCTCCAACGATTATTAAACAACGATTTGTTGATGCATATCTGAACCAGAAACTCTTCGAGGTTCATACCATTAATGATGAGATGGTAAGTATGGATCAGACTAATGAATTGATTCAGAAATTCTCATCTCTCATCTCTGATATTGACCTGGTCCTGGTTGTAGATTTTGGGCATGGGATGATCTCCTCTCCATTCATCGAAAAGATTGTGGGCTCAGGTGTTTTTACTGCCGTCAATACTCAGACAAATGCTGGAAACAGAGGTTTTAATGTCATTTCACGGTATCCGAAGGTTGATTATGTATCCCTGAATGCCACTGAACTCAACCTTGAGGAGCGGACCAATGCCGGAGATATTAAGAGTAAGATTCTGAATGTCGTTGAACGGGTATCTGCAAATGAAGTGCTTATTACAGAAGGGAAATATGGAACTATCCTTTATGACCGGGAAGATGGATTTATCAGGACTCCTGCATTTGCAGGTAAAGTTGTAGATCGCATTGGTGCCGGGGATGCAATTATCTCAATTACTGCAGGGCTTGCATGCCTTAATGCCCCGGCTGATATTATCGGGTTTGTTGCAAATGCTGTTGCATCAATGGCTGTCTCAACTGTTGGACACCGGACATCTATTGAACCGGTGGGACTGTACAAATATATTACGACATTGCTTAAATAATTAAATAAGAATAAGTACTGAATAAGTAATATGGATGGGTATTTAAGGTAAATATTATGTCTTTTGATAGTTACTTTAAAAAATTGCATGAGAGTATTTTGTATGGTAATGATTCATGCGATTGCTTATCCTCTGTATCAGAGGATATAATTGCATCTACCGGGCTGATAAGAACAGTTAAAGAGAGTGATAATAACTTATATATTATTGGGAATGGCGGGAGTGCTGCTATTGCCAGCCATGTTCAGAATGATCTCTGTAAGGGTGCAATGGTCCGTGCCATGGTTTTTCACGAGACATCTCTTCTGACAGCCTATTCCAATGATATCTCTTATGAGGATGCATATAAAGAACATCTTAGTATCTGGGCCAGGGACGGGGATCTTCTTATTGCAATAAGTAGTTCCGGGAGATCGAAAAATATCCTGAAAGCTGCTGCCTTTGCTAAAGAACGGGGATGCAAGGTGATCACTTTTTCCGGTTTTTCACCTGACAATCCTCTTCGGCTGATGGGTGATATCAACTTCTATGTCCGGTCGGATGAATACGGGATTGTTGAGACTGCACATGCAATCATTCTTCACTGCATTACTGATATTGTGAAACATGAAAGTTGAAGTTGATTCGCACAAACTTATTTATCATCCTGACCGGGTAGCGCAGTGGCTGAGCACAGGGGATTGCCCTCCTGTTTATGTTGAGATAGGTCTTACCAACCGTTGTAATCACCGGTGTATTTTTTGTGCTTTGGACTGGCTGGAGAAAAAACCGGTCTTTATTGACGCAGATGTTCTGAAGGAACGTCTCACGGAGATGAAAGATTTTGGGGTGAGGTCGGTGATGTTTGCCGGGGAGGGTGAACCTCTCATGCATCCACAGGCTGCAGAGATTATTGAACATGCTTATCATGCCGGTCTTGATCTGTCTGTTTCAACGAATGGTGTTTTTTTCACTCCTGATATGGCAAGGCGGATCCTTCCCTGCCTTAAATGGATACGTATCAGCCTTGATGCGGCTTCTCCGATTGTTCATCATCAGATTCACCAGGGGAAAATATCTGATTTTGAGACTATATATGATAATATTGTGCAGGCGTCCCGGTTGAAGAGGGAGGAGGATCTTTCTGTTGTTATTGGAGTCCAGTTGCTTATCATTCCGGAAAATTTGCATGAGATTGTTTCTTTCACCCGGCTTTTTGCAGGGTCCGGGGCAGATAATGTTCAGATAAAGCCTTATTCAAAGCACCCTCTCAGTATTAACCGGTTTGTTATTGACCCACAGTTGCTTACCGGGGTCGAAGAGGAGATCATGGCTTTTGAAAAGGAAGGTTTCCAGGTGATTTTCAGGTCTGGAACTATTGACAGGCTGTCGGAAGAGAGAATTTATGATCGGTGTTATGGACTTCCTTTTTATGCTTTAATTGAGGCAGACGGTTCAGTAATCCCCTGTAATTTATATCATGAGAATAAGGAGTATACTTATGGGAATTGTATAACTGGTTCGTTTGTTGATGTATGGAATGGTCTCCAACGAAAGAGTGTTTTGAAGAAGATACAGGATGGGGGTATTTCACGGTGCCGGGAGGTATGCAGGCTGGATCCTGTTAACCGGTATCTCCATGCCCTGAAGCATCCACATCCACATGTGAATTTTATATGAACAGTAATGTTGAATATGAAAAACAATATTAATTTACAGTCTTTGCATTCGATGGCCTGCCAGATGCGAGGTGAGATCATTGAGATCGCTCATAATTCTGATGCGATGCATATAGGTTCCTGTCTCTCAAGCCTTGATATCATTCTCACATTGTACCACTCAGTGCTGTCTTTTAAACCGGAAGAACCTGAATGGAAAGACCGAGACCGGTTTATATTAAGTAAAGGGCATGCATCGCTTGCTTTGTATGTCGTACTTGCAAGCAGGGGTTTTTTTCCGAAAGAACTACTTCACACGTTTAATCGTACTGATTCTTTTCTACTGAACATCCAGTCCGGGGGAATGTTCATGGAATAGAGGCATCCACTGGATCTTTAGGGCATGGTCCGGGAATAGGCCTTGGAATGGCTCTTGCAGCAAAAATATCAGGAAATAAGTATCGTTCATTTGTCCTGATGAGTGATGGAGAATGCAATGAAGGAACCGTATGGGAGGCTGTCTTGCTGGCACCGGTTCAAAAGCTTGGAAATCTCATATTTATTGTTGATAATAATGGTTGGCAGGCCACAGGTCGTTGTGATGATATTATGCATTTAAATCCTCTTGCTGATAAGTTCAAAACTTTCGGATGGAACTCTTTTGAGGTTGACGGTCACAATTTCGAGGAACTCCTGAATATTTTTCATTCTATTCCAGTTGATTCTGAAAAACCTACTGCCATCATTGCTCATACGGTTAAGGGAAAAGGGGTTTCATTTATGGAAGGTGATAATAACTGGCATTACCGAATCCCTACTGCTGATGATGTTACAAGGGCGAAGGCGGAGTTGGGACTGGAATGAGGGATAGCTGTTCGCGTGAACTTACCTGTATTGCAAGGTCAGATCCACGGATTATAATTCTCTCCGGTGATATAGGCAATCACATGTTTGACGGGTTTAAAGCAGAGTTCCCGGATCGTTTTTACAACTGTGGGGTTGCTGAAGCTAACATGATTAGTGTTGCAGCCGGGCTTGCCCTCTCCGGGTATCGGCCGTTTGTATATACTTTTGCAGCTTTTGACCTGACAAGGTGCTATGAACAGGTACGGATTGATGTCTGTTTTCAGAATCTTCCGGTTGTTATTATTGGGCTTGGGGGTGGGCTGACTTATGCTCCACTTGGACCTACTCATTATATCTGTGAGGATATCAGCATCCTCCGTTGCCTGCCCAATATGACGATTGTCTGTCCGGCTGATCAGGCTGAAGTAATGGCGTCTTTACGTTCTTCACTTGATCATCATGGACCGATGTACATCAGGATTAATAAAAAGAATGAACCTTGTATTTATACAGGAGAACCGGACTTTTCCCTGGGAAGGGCTCAACTGATACAGGATGGAAATGATGTCTGTATCATTACTACGGGTGTCCTTTTATCTGAAGTGATACGTGCTGCCAGGATTCTTGAAGAAAGAAATATATCTGCCTGTGTAGTCCATTTTCATACGATTAAACCTGTGGATGAGATCATGTTACGTGAAGTTTTTTCACGTTTTTCTGTTGTGGTTTCTGTGGAAGAACATACTCTCCCTGGTGGTCTTGGTGGGATGATTGCTGAATGGATGATTGATAACCGGATTAAATCATCTGATCTGATTCGTATAGGAACTGGTGATTATTTTCTTACACATTGTTTGAGCCAGAAAGAGGCCCGTGATCATTTTGGTATTTCTGCAGATCTGATTGCAGGTAAGATTGCTGATGGATTAAATAAATGAATGTAACAAAGGCTGCTGTTCTTTTTGATACCAATGAACCTCTAAGAATTCTTCTTCTTACTATTCCTGATCTGAAACAGGGGCAGGTTCTGGTAAGGATTAAGTATAGTGGGATCTGTCATACTCAGCTTGGTGAATGTAAGGGTGAACGTGGAGATGATCGTTTTCTCCCGCATTGCCTGGGACATGAAGGTAGTGGTGTTGTTGAGGCTGTCGGGGATGGTGTATCAAAAGTTATGGCTGGGGATAAGGTCATTCTCTCATGGATTCGGGGGAATGGATCCAATGGAGGGCCTGTCCGGTACCTATGGAATGATATTCCTGTGAATGCGGGTCCGATTACAACTTTTCAAAATTATGCTGTGATTAGTGAGGATCGAGTTACGAAGATTCCTAATACATTTTCCCTCCTTTATGCAGCTCTTATCGGGTGTGCGATTCCAACGGGTTATGGAGCGGTTATTAATGTAGCGCAGCCAAGGCCTGGGATGAGCATGGCTATCTTTGGGTGTGGAGGGATTGGGCTGTGTGCCCTGATGGCTGCGAAGATATCTGGTTGTTGTCCTGTTTTTGCTGTTGATACTAATGATGAAAAACTTACAGTTGCAAAAGAAATGGGTGCGGATTACATAATCAATCCATTTAAAACTGATTCTCTCTCCATGATTTACCAGGTCTGTCCTGATGGTCCTGATTGTTCTATTGAAGCTACTGGTATTACTGATGTAATGGAACAGGCACTGATGTGCGTGAAAAACCAGGGAGGGATTGCAACTATTATTGGGAATGCGCGATTTGGGGATAGATTATCATTTGATCCCAGGCAGTTGAACCTGGGTAAGCAGCTTAGGGGGACCTGGGGCGGGGATGTAATTCCTGACCGGGATTTTCCACGGATTATTCGCCTTATCGAGTGTGGGCTGATGGATCCGTCCTTTCTTATATCAAAGATCTACTCCCTGGACGGGATTAATACTGCACTGGATGACCTGGAGAATGGCCGTGTTATCCGTCCGATTATTGACATGGAGCAATGATTATTGAAGGTTATTGGTATTGACCTGGACAATACTATTGTTCAGTATGACCAGGTAATCTATGACTGTGCTGTAAAGAGAGGTCTGGTTCCTGCAGGGATATTCCCAAGTAAGACTGCCATAAGGGATATGCTTCGCTTTTTGGGGAAAGAAGAGGACTGGACTGATATTCAGGGATATGTTTACGGGGAAGGCATGCAATATGCAAGACCTTTTCCAGGAGTTATTCCTTTTTTACGGTCATTGCCAGGTCATGGCTTTTGTCCTGTCATCATCAGTCATCGAACTATGTATCCTTATTCCGGAGGGGATACGAATCTTCATGAGACTGCATTGAAATGGCTTGTGCAGGAAAGAATAACAGGATTTCCTGGCGCGCCGATCCCAAGATCCCGAATTTTTTTTGAGTGCACGAAAGAAAAAAAATACGAAAGAATAAAAACTGAGATGTGTCATTTTTTTATCGATGACTTGATAGAATTTCTTATTGGTGATCTTTTCCCATTGGATGTCATCCGTGTGCTTTTTGATCCTTTTGACAAACACCCGGATAATCCAGAGTATCTCCGGATGAGATCATGGGATGTTGGCTTGCAGGTTTTTCAATGAGCATGACTTCAATATCTGATGAAAAGGTACGGGCCCTACTTTCCGGAGCAGGGATGAATGAGGATTATCACATCACCAGGATTCCTGCGGGTGGTAATAACCGGGTTTATAAACTATTTTACGCGAATGGGGATATATTTCTCCTGAAAGAGTATTTTTCAGACAGGGCAGATATCAGAAGCAGGCTTAAAACAGAATTTTCCTTTCTCTCTTTTCTCTGGAACCATGGAATCTCTTCTATTCCCAGGCCCTGTGCCTGTTCTTATGAGCACAACCTGGGATTATTCCGGTTTATTGAGGGAAGGGCAGTAACTTGTGAAGATATTACCTGTGAGATGGTAGAGGAATTATTATCCTTTTTTTCTGCTATAAATAACATACGATTCCTGCCTGATGCGTTTGAACTTTCGGAAGCATCTGAAGCATGTTTTTCTATTCGTGACCATCTGAATGTAATTCAAATGAGGGTAGACAGACTGAGTACAATTGAGGTTAATTCTGATATCGACGAGATGGCATTAATATTCATATCAGAAAAGCTTTGCCCGAAATGGCAGTGGTTATCAGGCCAGATAAAAAAGATAATCCGGGATGATACTCATATTTCAGACCGGTTTCCTGATAATATGAAGGTACTGTCCCCTTCAGACTTTGGATTTCATAACACTCTCATAAAGCCTGATGGAACGCTCTCATTTGTTGATTTTGAATATGCAGGATGGGATGATCCGGTAAAGACAATCTGTGATCTCTTCTGCCAGCCCAAAATTCCACTTGATTTATCGTTCTTTAATTCAGTTGTAGCATCAATTATTCAAAGTGCT
>JAAYPD010000453.1 GCA_012520015.1 Methanomicrobiales archaeon | reverse complement strand
GTGCATCGATAACAAAAATTGAACCCCCACCAGGGAGCTGAAAACAGTACAGGGTCAGATGTCCGGTAAGGGAAAATACCTGAACGTCTGAATAAAATCCCTGTCCTGTCGTCTCTTTCAGGCGTTTGCCGTTTAAAAGTATCTGCTCAAGAACGTCCTGGTACTCCTTGCCATATTCGGTAAGTTGTTGCGCGATATGGCTGAACTGATGCAGGAGCTCAAGGATGAAAGGATCTTCCAGGTCATCAAGGATCTCACTTACACGTGCTGCATACCTGACATAAAACAGGCTGCCATCATCACAACTGTCTCCGCAGTCATACCCGTCAATCAGAACCCTGTACTCAGTCTCTATAGCCCGGATAAGATCTTCAGTCCTGTCTGGCCTCAGTACCCGGAGCATGATATGCAGGGCGTCAGGATACCTGCCACGGTTATCAAAAGAGAGTGAACTTATCTCTGCATTGTATTCATTCAGAATTGTCAGGATCCTGTGAAGAGTTCCCGGAATTTCAGGAACGATGACGGTGAATCTAACATTTTCCGGGTATGCCACGGTGGTCTGTAAATACCCGTCTTTTATCAATGCCCCGGTCCCCCTGGCACATGCCTTCTCATCTCCTGATACAGAAAAGAAAGCTGTTACAGGATCAAGCGAACGGTTAAAGTGGCATCTTGTGATGGTAAGACCTGAAGATGCGATTATTCGAACTGCATCAAGAAGAGATCCGGTGTCAGGAATTCTTATGACAAAGAACTCATTCCGGTCCTGGGACATGGTTATTACTCTGATACATAGCTGTCTCTTTCGATGAAAAGCCCGCCAAATATTGTGCGCTCTATCATCTCTGAGACAAACCTCATCTTCTGAGCCTCTTCCATGTCACTGTTACGATGGATCTCTGAGTGCAGCTGAAGCCGTAGTAATGCAAATCTCAGCTTTTCAAGAAAAGTCTCGTCCATAGTAATTGCTTCTCGGTAAATTGGTTCTATAAGCTCCGGGAACTGTGAGACATCGTCAAGGCAGCTGACTATTTTAGAATAGATTGGAAGGTTTTCCTCCCTTCCACAAAGTATCTTCAGGTAATTCATATCTGCTTTTCAACAATGCTGACCAGGTTTTCCATCACAGCATCCACTGCCTTCCATGTCGGAGAGTCTTTCTGCCTGATGATGAATGGTCTTCCTTCGTCCCCGGCCTTTCTCACTTCAGGATCAAGAGGAAGGCTTCCAAGGAAAGGAACATTATGGTCCTGGGCAATCCGCTCACCACCGCCCTTTCCAAACAGGTCTACAGCCTCACCACAATGAGGACAGACAAAACCGCTCATATTTTCAATAACACCAATCACCGTCAGCCCAAGCTGTTCAACAAATGTTATGGCCTTGGTTGAATCAAGCGTGGATACTTCCTGGGGGGTTGTAACAATTACTGCCCCACGGACATTTGGTGCAAGCTGGGCGATGGTCAATGCTTCGTCACCTGTTCCAGGGGGAAGGTCCACGACAAGGTAGTCAAGAGAGCCCCAGGATGTATCCTCAAGGAACTGTTTTATCGCTCCTGATTTCATCGCTCCGCGCCATATTACTGGTGCATGCTTTTCAGGAAGCAGAAAAGCCATCGAGACGACCTGTAGTGAACCGGTGACTTTCACAGGAACGATCTTGTTCTGGTCGGCCAGGAGCTTGTGTTCTTCAATTCCAAGCATCTTTGGGATATTAGGGCCATGAATATCAAGGTCCAGCAGCCCAACCTGTTTCCCATGGTTTGACAGGGCATAAGCAAGGTTTACTGCGACTGTGGACTTTCCTACTCCTCCTTTTCCTGACAGAACAAGTATGACATGTTTCACATCAATGTCAGCTTTGGGAGGTATTTTCCCGGCAGCTGACGGGCATGTGGCGCCTGACGGACAGGATGAACAGTTATTATCACAGGATTCAGGAGTTGGTTTGTTTGCATCTGACATGAGTTACTTCCCTTGTATACTGATTCCATATTATTCGCTGTTATCAGGCATAAATAAGATCATAATTTCCAGTGTGATGTTGTATATTTTCCTTGTAAGCTGCCAGGCGGAACTTCACGATATAAATATTTAATTCGCCTAAGTTTATCATAAGAGGGGGTGCCTGATGGAAAAGAGGGATATAATTGTCATTTTAGCAGCGATAATTGTGGTATTAATTATGGCGGTGGTGGTAAAGCCAATAATTACCGGACAACCGGTAACGTTTTTACCAGATTTGCCTGCGCCCGCCGAAGAAGAAATTGAAGAGCCACTTACCGGAACTTATAGTCCTGGCCCGGTAGACACTGAAATTGTTCTGACTCCTGAACCAACGATCGTTTCGGTAACTTCTGAGCCGATAACAACTTTGCAGGCCGGGACCGGGGTGGATATAACACCAGAAGTCACACCGGTAACCTGGCAGCCTGATCCAGACAACCCGATGCCAGCAATACAGATGACCAATTATGCGGAAATTGTTGGAAAATATACAGGATCAACTGCGCCTTTCAGAATACCTACTCCATACTGGGAGCTTCACTATAATGTAACTCCGGCAGATACGGATGCTGCATTTTCAATGGATGTAAAGGAGAAGATCGGTAAAGATGAGAAGACTATCAGAACTCTTACCTGGAAGGAAGGGAAGGATCCGGACCCACGTGAGTTCAGGTTTTTTGAAGGTGGCAAAGAGTATTTCCTGGATATTAGTACCAACCAGTTATCAGAATACAGAATTACCATACAGATACCTTTAAAGTACATCCGCGATATCTGAGTGCAACATGGAAAAACGGGATATTATCGTCATTGCTGTCGCCCTGCTTATAGTCCTGGTTATGGCAATGTACATAAAACCGCTGGTTACCGGGAAAGAGGCTAAACTCATTCCTGATGAAATATCCAGTCTCTTTAAAAAGGAAGATATTTCAAATGATACTATCGCTGAAAAACCAGTAAATAAAATTTCGGAATTTTATTCAAAACCCTCATATACATCCATATCGCCCAATGAATCAAATATAAATTCGAAAACTACTATCGAAATTGAAGGTAAAGAGTTTAAAAGCCAGATGGAGATACAGGTCTTTTCAGTATCAGGTAATTTTACTCTGAATACCTCGCTGGAAGATGGAAAACTTGTCGGCAGGGATGCGGTATTCCCGGAGAAAGGTGACTGGATCGTAAAAATATTTGATCCTGACCTGAATATCACCTATAATACACAGCATGTAATCCATGTACAGCCAGTGCCCACTCCTGAACCAACCTGGGACGGGACACCAAAGCCTCTAACTCCCATAAAAAGTTATGACACTGAAAATTACTATACTGGAAGATCCTACCCGGTAAATCCAATTAAAAAAGAAGTAAAGATGAAAATTTACAGTGATTTTGGTGGAGTCAGGAGCGTGGACACTGCACCGATAAATATCCCATACCCATACTGGGATATTAATTATACTGTGGATTTTCAGACAGAGATTGCAAATCCCGAAGACGATGAGTTGTTTGAATTTAATCGAAAATATCAGGAACCTCTCGTCATTTATGAAGGAGAGCCTGTAATTTACTATGAAAAGAATAGTTTTATTCCGACCTTATTGGATGTTAAAACGGTAGGTTCTGAAAGTGAAACAGAATTCCGCCCAAGTAAAGATAAGGTTATTGCAAAAAAGTATCAGAAAGAACCCAATAGTTATCCACCATATGAAGTGGCAACAGAAAGCTTCCGACCCTCCCTTGTTGAGGCAGTGGGATATAAAAGACCATTTATAAAAATCAAAGTTATAAATGAAGATGATAAAACCCGGCCTGCAATCGAGATAACTCCATCAGGGGGAATAGATCCATTACAGTGGGATGAAGGAAAACACAAATCCGAAGCTGAAAAGATCATGACCCAGAAAGGATCAAAAGAAGAATTTGATTCTGAAAAGTACCAAAAGAACTGGGAAGAGAAGTGGAAAACGATTAAAGACCCACGTCCCTGGAATGAAAGAATTTATGGTGCAGGTAACTACTCTTTCCAGGTATTTGTGCAGAGCATAGACTCGTATAATATAAAAATTGAAGTCCCGGAACTTGAAGCAGGTCACGAAAAAGAATCTGACAATCTCTATTCCAATGAGACAGAAAATATCAGGAACAGACTGAATTTATTCAAAGATGAATATAATAATATCCTGTCTTCTGACACTGGCAACTTAACATCATTCTTCTCAGGAGAGAAACTCAGCGATGACGAGATAAGGTCGATCATTTCAGAATATATTCAAAAACGTGCCGGCGGTCTGATTATTAAAGACATCAATTTAAACGACATACATATCATCGGAAAATTTGATTCTGAAGGTTACTTAAGAGAAGCATATAGTGCCATGGCTAAAGGCTCCATGACTCTTGAAAGAGATAAAATAACAAGAACTGTACCGGTTGATGCAGACCTATTGATGGACAGGTCGGAGTGGAGACTAAGAGATCCAATAACAATCAGGATTTAATAATTAAAAAAATCAGGCAAACCTTTTTGCTTAAAAAAATTATAAGAAATCAATCTTCCTTTTTTCCATTGAATAAATATATACAATCTCTTTTCCTGTCTCTATTCTGCCCAGAACCTCATCATCAACAGTGACCTCAAAATTTTCATAGCTTTCAAGATCCATCATCTGAACAACATTTCCGGCAATAGAGATAACCTGGGCATTTCTCCGCTCAACAATCGGAGCATACACCTTTGCTGACACCGGCTGAACGATAGACCTCTTGACACCATCAAATATACCCATGACATCAAGACGGGCCTTGGCAGCACCATGTTTCCCAGGCTTTGAGATAGATATCGACAAGATCTTACACGGTTCATCTTCAACTAACAGGTATTTTCCTTCTTTAAGCTTACCAACTTCAGTCTGTTCTTTCATAAAACACCTTGGGAAAAGCTGGTTATATTTACGTGTCAACCTTACATAAATACACCGTCCAAAAAGGAGAACAGGTTACTCTTATGGATTTTTATCAGACCAGCAATACCATTTTTACAGAGATTAGAAGAGCTGTCACACCTCTTGTCGGAACGCCTGAAGCAGGAGTTATAACAGGAACAGGAGCAGATGGAACACCAACGAAATATATTGATAAAATTGCAGAGGACATTGCCATCTCACACATTAAAGAGGAGAACATCTGCCATCTGCTAATCAGCGAAGAGGCCGGAAAAGTAGAGATGGAAGGAGATACCGGGACAATTTTTCTTGATCCTGTAGACGGGACATATAATGCCTTAATGAACATTCCTTTTTTTGCCCTTTCTCTTGCATTTGTAAAGGACGAAAGGCTTGTGGAAGGATTTGTCGGCAACCTCTCCAATGGGGATATCTTCTCGGCAAAGAAAGGGAAGGGATCATTCATGAATGGAGTTCCAATCAGGGTGTCAGATACAAAAGATCTTCAGGCCAGTGCAATGAGCATATATGGAAAACATTTCCAGTATGACCGTGTGGTGCATCTCATCAGGAAGATAAGGCGATTTCGGCAGTTTGGTGCATCTGCACTCGAACTATCTTATGTTGGTGCAGGAAAGATTGACGGTTTTGTAGATCTCCGGCGGACTCTCCGGGCAACCGATGCAGCGGCAGGTTTACTAATACTTGAAGAAGCAGGAGGAATTGTCAGCGACCGGGATGGAAACAGACTAAGTCTTCCTGATGAGGTAAGTATTGGTAACTGTCTTGTCGGGACAAATACACATCTTCACAGGAAAGTAATAGAATATCTAAGGTGAACTGAGTTGACCAGATCATTGAATATCCTCATAATAAACCGGTTTGGCGACTCCAGGATTGATTCTTTTTCATCAGACCTTGTAGAGATACTTATCAGAAACGGACACCAGGCAGCCATTTATAGCGAGAACCTCCATGAAAATCTCTCCCCGGTCTTCAATTCCAAAAGCCCCCCGGACCTGGTCATTATTGTTGGCGGAGACGGGACTATACTTCTTGCAACACAGAGGATGCCTGTGCAGGTCCCGGTTGTGGGAATAAATTATGGGGAAGTAGGGTTTCTGGCAGATATTGAACCCGAAGATATATCCACTCTCATTTCTCTGTTAAAAGAACCTTTGAGCCTTGAAGCGCGGATGCGGATCGAACTTCGCATGAATGGAAAAGTTATCGGGACAGCGCTTAACGAGGCATTAATTGTCACCGACAGACCAGCAAAAATGCTGAAGTTCCTCATCCACATTAATGGAAAAGTGGCCGAACAGTTCAGGGCTGATGGTTTGATAATCAGTACACCAACAGGCTCTACTGCCTATGCGATGAGTGCCGGAGGCCCAATAGTAGATCCACGGGTCGAAGGATTTTTAATGGTTCCCCTGGCACCTTTCATGTTATCCAACCGTCCGCACCTTATCGATTCATCAAGAACTGTTTCTATTACCCTTGAAACCACCAAACCGGCAAAGCTTGTAATTGACGGGCAGACAGAGATCCATCTTGATACCCGCTACACTTTAGAGCTATCAAAAAGCGCAAGTCCGGCTTTATTCCTTGATGCAGGCCAGAATTTTTTTGAAAAGATTAACAGGAAACTCAGACACCTGTGAACAAAAAGAAAAGTTTAACTTGATTCCTGTATGATATGGACGAGAGGACTGAGTACCATGCAGGACGTTATAAGAACCAGGTTTGATTATGCAGAGGCATCGAAAGTATTGAAAGAGACCCTGAACCTTGACGGATCTCCCGTTGCTTTCAAGTTTTGTAAAACGGCTGACGAGATCCCCGAAGGGATGGACCATATATCAGAAAAGCTGCGTCATTGCCAGATGGTTGGAATGGCCAGGAAAGAAGGCAGGATATTCTACGCAACTGTCGATAATCATTCCTGCATGGGCGGCTCATGGGCCCTTGGGCTGAGGGAGCTGACCCCAACGCTGAAGTCCGGAGAATTTTATTATAAATTAGGAAAGTTCGAATCATGGGCCGCCTGTAAAAGGACAATTGATCGCGTGCCCCATGTCGAGTCACTAACCACCTGTGCCACATTATATGCACCATTAGAAAAAGCGCCTTTTGACCCCACGCTTGTATTAATTATCACCAAACCAAAGTCCATGCTAAAGCTTGCCCAAAGCAACCTGTACCGTCTTGGGGGCCGTATAACATCAAATTTCTCCGGTATTCAATCGGTATGTTCAGATGCCTGTGCGCAGGTATACCTCAATGGCACACCTAACTACTCACTTGGATGCGACGGGTCAAGGAAGTATTCCGGAATAGAAGAAGGAGAAATGGTAATGGGCATTCCGATAGAGATGATTCCTGAAATTACTTACGCTCTTAAGATAGTAACAGGTGCAGCAGGATCTTCATAATCTTTTTTTTCTTCTCTTTAGTACAGGAGAAGAATCTTAACAATGGCAGAATACAGATAATTAAGAGTAACAGGATGCTGAAAAAAATTCCAATCATATTTCTCATCCCCATGCTGGTATTAGCCACCTCTGCTGCTCCGGTTTATACAGGAGAAGACCTGTTTGAGATAGGGAACGGCCATTACTCGCATGGTTCACTGGATAAAGCAATAGAGTTCTGGATGCAGGCAAAGCTCGCAGATCCCTCTCTTTCTGCAAATGCCTGGTATAATATAGGCCTTGCCTATGCCGGATTGAAGGAGTATGAAAAGGCGATAATGGCATGGAACGAGACAGTGAAGCTTGTTCCGAACTCTTCCATGGCCTATGATAACATGGGTACTGCATATGGCCTTCTTGGGATGTACGAAGAGGCAGGTATGGCATACGACATGGCCATCGCGATAGATCCTGATGTGGTCAAGTACCGGATTGATAAAGAACTGCTTTTAAAAAGTGCACCTAAAGAAGAGACACCCCTGTCACCATTATCAGCTTTTCTTGCCCTTATTACCGTACTGGGAATTCTTGTCCGGAATGCCGGATGAGTTTTCCCAAAAAGATTTTCACCGGGCAGGAGATACCCACATACATGAATTATCAAAGATATATACTGTATTTTATTCTCATATCCCTCTGTTTCTTCTCTCCTATCTCTCTGCCTTATGAGAGTGATACAGGTAAAGAGGTACTGAAGCTGCCAGGATTGTCCGTTAAGGCTGATGACAGTATATCAGACATTACCGGGATATCGATGAAGCTGCCGGAAGATGTTCTTGCCGGAACTTACTTACGGGTAATTGACATTATCCGAAACCAGGGCAGATTATCAACCGGACCTTTCTCGATAAGCTATATGCTTGAAAGCAGTGACGGGAACCAACCCGGAATATTACTTGGGGAGATAAGCATCCAGAGCCTTGTCCGTGGCGGGCAAAAGATGATCAACACAACTTTCCCTGTTCCTCCTGATGTCAGGGCCGGTGATTACCAGGTCCGGCGTTTTATTAAAGACAACAATATACAAGGTGAATCAGGTGATGCAGGTTCATATCTGCCAGGGGGAGAAGGCCATATTCATGTGTCTGGAATTGAAGAGGGTGGTATCATAGGTTACAGCGAAGATCCGGTCTATTCACAAGAGTCAGGCACGCTTTTTACCAGGACAATCCTGACAAATTCCAATGAACAATACCAGGCGGAGACGAAAATTTTCTATTACCTTTCACAGTCAGGCATGATCTCTGATGACCTCATCTTCATCGGAGATTCAGACAATTTCCTCATCCGGCCAAAGAGCGAGATAACTGTTGAGGACTCTCTTTCCATCAGCGATGATATTCAGGATGGAAATTATTTCCTTGTCTTTTCATCCCTGCCGGTTGAGATCATTGACGAAGATTCATCAGCATACTGGATATCAGGTGATCCAGTCTCCATCATAAGACCATTAACCGATAACCGGCCGACCATTCCTGCAGGAGATAAGATACCGACCTCCCCTGAACCAGATGTCGTGACCGTAAGAACGGATTATCCTAATATACTGTATATTGGGGAAGGAAACAAGATCACCGACTCTGTTACTAATATCGGAGGATCAACGGCAGGAATTGTAAGGGTAGAATACCTGCTCTCGTCTGACGATACCGGGTCAGATGCAAAGCACCTTGACTGGTGGACAATCCATAACCTGAAAGCAGGCGAGACCCGGACATCTCAGTTAACTATCGGTGTTCCCGGAGGGACACATGCTGGTATCTACTACCTGACAAAGAAGATAACCGTTACTTCAAGCCCGCCTGAAATAAATACGGCCAATAATTTCTGGACCGGAAACAGGCCGGTACGCGTTGAGTACAATCCTTCCGCAAGAATTCCGGACCTGGCACATGTAAGAACAAAGTTTCCATGTGCAAATCCTGGCGAAGATGTGGAGATTGCAGACACAATCACAAATATCGGTAATGCATGTGCAAGCCAGGTAACCGTTGCATACTATCTCTCACCTTACAGCTCATTTGATCCGTCAACTGCAAGGTATCTTGGCTCATGGGAGATAAGCAGCATCTGTGTCGGTGAACAGCTCTCCAATACAATTGTCGTCACTGTCCCGGCTGATCTTAGAAACGGGGAATATCACTGGTTCTCCGTGATTGATCCATGCACGTTCATGCCATACTGCGG
>JAAYPD010000452.1 GCA_012520015.1 Methanomicrobiales archaeon | reverse complement strand
TATGGGTGGTCGTCTGGTATGCACCCTGATGACAAGGACCGGTGTATGGCCCTTTACCTCTCATCTGTCAGGAAAAAAATTCCAATTTACCTCGTTTACCGGCTTCTCCACAATGACGGAACCTATCACCAGGTTGCTGATTATGCAAGCCCGGTACATGATCAGAACGGAGACTTTTCCGGTTACATAGGATCACTTTGTGACCTTGATAAAAAGGGAGAAATATGATTCGGGTTTTATATGTTGATGACGACCCCCTGCTTCTTGAGACCGGCAGGCTCTATCTCCAGAAACTTGGTAACTTTACCGTTGACACGGCCGAATCAGTCGCAAAGGCCCTGAAAAAACTTGGAGAAGGCCCATATGATGCGATCATATCAGATTACCAGATGCCTGTAATGGATGGCCTCTCATTTTTAAAGCATCTCAGAGAGAGCAGGAACAGCATCCCTTTTATTCTTTTTACCGGGAAAGGAAGAGAAGAGGTAGTCATCGAAGCACTCAACAATGGTGCAGATTACTATCTGCAGAAAGGAGGACAACCAAAAGCACAGTATACTGAACTTATTCACAAGGTACGTCTTGCTGTTGAGAAACGTCAGGCAGAAAATAACCTTCGCCGATCTCACCGGCAGATAAAGGACATGCTGGATCACCTGCCTGATCCAACCTTTGCAATTGACAGGGATGGTATCGTAATTGCATGGAACCGGGCACAGGTTGCCCTTACCGGACATTCTGGTGAAGAGATAATAGGTAAAGGTGAAGGTCTTTATGCCCTTGCAATTTACGGGGAAAGGCGCCCTATGCTTGTCGATGCAATACTTGACGAAGAGCTTCCGATTAAAGAATATTACAGTAATATCATCCGTGATCAGGACACAATAACTGCAGAGACCAGGATAAAGACCGTTCATGGAAATAAGATATTATGGGGTAAAGCAAGCCCCCTTTATGATGAAACGGGCAATATTACCGGTGCAATCCAGACGGTGAGAGATATCACCAGAGCCAAAAAGGCTGAACAGGAGCTTGTCAATTCAAAACAGATGTTATCAGACATCATCGACTTTCTTCCTGATCCAACATTTGCCATCGACAAGAAAGGTGCTGTAATCGCCTGGAACCATGCCATCGAAGAGATGACCGGTGTTAAAAAACAGGAGATCATCGGAAAAGGGGAATATATCTATTCTCTCCCGTTCTATGGGGAAACGAGGCCAATTTTAATCGATTTTCTGTACAAAGACTGGGAAGAGATCAGTTATCTGTATGAATATGTCAGGGAGCAGGATGGTCATCTCGTCGCCGAGGTCTACAGTCCAAGGATGTATGACGGTAGAGGAGCCTGGTTATGGGGGATAACTGCCCCGCTCAAGGATGCCGATGGTAAGATCAATGGTGCTATACAATCCATTCGCGACATCACGGAACGCAAAAAGACAGAGACTGAGTTATTGAAGAGTAATGAAGAACTTGCCGCCGCCTATGAAGAACTATCCGGGAGTTATGAGGAGATAAATGCCAGCATGGAGGAGCTAAAGGCTCAAAAAGAAGAGACTGAACAGAATGAAGCAAGGTTTCGAAGTCTTATAGAGCA
This sequence comes from Methanomicrobiales archaeon, assembly GCA_012520015.1. Taxonomy (GTDB): domain Archaea; phylum Halobacteriota; class Methanomicrobia; order Methanomicrobiales; family Methanospirillaceae; genus Methanospirillum. Next base: position 5,390 of record JAAYPD010000452.1, on the reverse strand, counting down.
TGTGCCTGACGGTATATTAATTGTCAGGAAAGAAACGATCAGTTATGCCAATCCTGCAGCATGTGAGATGCTCATGTATGGCTCTGAAAGAGAGCTCACGGGAAGACCAGTCTTTTCCATCGTTGATCCTCCTTCACTTCACATAGTCTCTCTCCAGATATCATCCGTGAAAACCCTTCAGAACTCCTGTGTTGAAGTAAATTTTTTACGGGCAGATGAACGGGCCATTCCTGTTGAAATGTCTGCCTTTACCTGCCCTGGGCCGGAAGAAGATGTAATTGTAATTATAAGGAATATTACAAGAAAAAACAGCGTTAATTCCTGAAGTCACAGGCTATGACATCATAAGCCCTGTCTGTTCAACTGTATAGGTCATCAATTGACCAGGCCTGTTATACTCTTTCGCTCCCTTGTGATATAACAATAATTTTATTAGGAAAAAAACATAGACTAACCCATTCATGCCCGTTTCAGTCCTGTACGTAGATGATGAACTCCCCCACCTGATGCTTGCCCAGGAATATCTTGGTGCTACCGGAAAAACCACGTTAACCTGTGTCTCCTCCGGTAAAGAAGCAATAGAAGCATTGCGTGTTGGAAAGTTCGATGTTATTGTTTCTGATTATCTTATGCAGGATATGGACGGGATACAGCTCCTGAAGTACGTGCGGGCTAACTACGAGGGAACTCCTTTTATCCTTTTTACTGGCAAGGGAAAGGAAGACATCGTCATATCTGCCCTGAACAACGGCGCAGACTATTATATCAGAAAGGGAAGTGATCCGGTCGTGCAGTTCAGCGAGCTTGAGCAGCGAATTTTACAGGCATATGAAGGGCATCATGCAAAACAGGAACTTGCTGCACGGGAACAACTCTACCATTCTGTGCTTACTGTCCAGACGGAGATATTTGTCGACGTCCTTCCGGACCTAACCATCATACGGGCAAATGACTCTTACGGTGCATTATATGACACGCCTGCGACCGATCTCATCGGAAAAAAGTTCTTCCATGACATCTCTGACGAGGACAGGGCAGAGCTTGAAGATACGGTTAAATCTCTAACTCCTGAAAACCCGTCAACTGATCTTGAGACCGTAGTCACATACCCTGACGGGAAAAAGACCGAGATCTTGTGGAACATAGAAGGGATTTTCAGTTCGGAGGGAACAGTCGTCAGTGCAAAAATTACCGGGAAGAATGCAGGACAGGCAGAAATTGCCCGAGAGGTCTTACTGGAGTCCGAGCAGAGATACCAGCAGACTACCACCGATGTCCCTCAGCATATCGGAGACTTTGACGAAAATATTCCCCTGAACTTCATCATTGAAAACACCAAACCGCTTGGAAACTGGCTTCTTCCTGAGCTGGTCAGGGAGATGAAGTCACAAAAAGTGTATGGTATTGCAGCAACAGCCGGGGCAGAAGGATTTCGTGCTTTCCTCATCTTTCTGAAGGGTGAACCTGAAGGAGGTATCTATATCGACCGTTCGGGCGTCCTTTACGGGGACCGAAGCATCCTGTTCCTGAAAAACAGCCAGAACTTTACCTTTTACCCCACCGAGCCTGAGATTGCCAACAGGTTTGTCACAGGGTGCCGCATCTATGATAAAAGCCATCTCAGGATTCCGGCATCCAATCCCATACCTGAGATCTCATCAGTCCGGAAAGGAATTGGAAATATTATCATCGACATTTCACAAAATGGAAAACCCGCTGCCGGCCTCAGGGTCACCATAAAAAGCGGTGGGAAGATTGTCGGGAACGATGTCACCTCGCCACAGGGCCAGATAACATTTCAGCTGTTATATGGGAAGTATACCGGTGTTATCGTCAATGATGCAGGCATTCTCCGGTCCTTCACCTTCATGGTAGATAAACCGGATTTGATTCACAAGGTAGATCTCTCCTGAACCGGGGGTTAATCTGCATCAGAGTAATTCAGGAAGATTATCATGAGGCTATACCCGAAGATGATCCTTATCATCGCATGCACGTTTTTTGCACTCATGAGCCTGCTCCTGTTCTCATTTGAGTTTACCATAATGGACTCCTTCTCATCCCTTGAGGAGAAATACACGGAGCGGGATCTTACCAGGGCTTACCATGCCATTGAAGATGAGATCGGAAGGTTACAACAGGTTGCAACCGACTGGGGAGAATGGGATGACACCTACAACTTTGTCCTTACTCATGACCAGGAATATGTCTCTTCCAACCTTGTACTATCCACCTTTGAAGCACTGCGCATAGCCTATTACGTTGTTCAGGATTTGAACGGGACTGTTATTGTCAGCAGGGGTCTGTCTGAAAAGGATGGTCCGCTGACTAATGCTCCCCCTGGACTTGTCAGCGCTCTCACCTGGAGAGAAAGACCGCCTGGCGAGAAAAAATCCGGCCTTGTGGAATGGAATCACTCGGCATGGATCTTTGCACAAAACCCTGTCCTGACCAGCCACAGCGGTGGGCCAATCAGGGGAACAGTAACAGTCCTGAACAAGCTTGACATGGACAGACTCTCTGAAATATCTGACTCACTGCTTCAGAATATTGCAACAAGGGTTCTTACGGCCGATGAGAGGAGTGGAGGAGAGTACCTGGTAAAAGGGGCAGAGGTGACTGGCGGTTCAGCCATGGCCTGGGACGTTCTCCATGACTATAAGGGCATGCCTTTCCTGCTCCTTCAGGTAAAGAGCGACCGGGAGCTGTATGAAAGAGGCCTTTTAACAAGAGATTACCTGTTTTTTTCACTACTACTGCTGGCACTCTGTTTCATGGGTGTTGCAGTCACCCTTATCAATCTCGTTGTTATCGCTCCTCTTTCAGAACTGAATGCCGAGCTGTTGCAGGTAGGCCAGACTGGTCTTTTATCCGGAAGAATAAAAACAGGAAGGAATGATGAGATTGGTGACCTTGGCAGATCCATCAACCAGATGCTTGACCAGATAGAACGGGCCGTGGAACAGAGACATGCGACCGAACAACGTCTTTCAAGATTGATCGCCCTGGCAGAAGAAGGGATCTGCCTTGTAGGCCCTGATCGCAGGATCTGGTTTGCAAATCCAAAGCTGGCATCCATCTTTGGAAGAACTCCTGTTGAACTGAATGGTATGTTAATCTCCGAGCTTCTCGAGGGAGAAACTTTCGATGCTGATGAACTGCATGGTGACAGGTCAGTACAGCATGAGATGCATGCAAGGAAAAAAGACGGGACTGAGATCTATATCAGGGTGGTATCTGCCCCGTATCCGCTTGATACAAGCAAGGAAGGGCATCTTTTTGTAATAAGTGACATTACCACCTTCAAGGACAATGAGAAAGAACTCCTGCTTCTGAATAAAAAACTCAGCCTGCTTGGCTCCATGACAAGACATGATATCGTAAACCAGCTCACAACCATCAGGGGCATGCTTGGGCTGGTTCATCGAAAAACAGACGATGAAGTCATCTTAAATCTAATAGAAACCGCCGAAGAAGCTGCAGACCGGGTAAACAAGCATATCGAGTTCTCAAAAGAGTACCAGAAAGCCGGTATGCAGGAACCAGTATGGCAAAACCTTAAAACCTGCTGGAGTCTTGCATATGCCATGACCAGAAAAAAAGGGCTGACTTTCACGTATGACGGGAAAAATTACGAGGTATTTGCAGACCAGCTACTCCAGAAAGTGTTTTACAACCTCATTGACAACAGCCTCAAACATGGTAAGAGTGTCTTTTACATAATGGTCCACACAAAGGTGCAGGATGGAAACCTTGTCATAATCTACGAGGATGATGGTGAAGGGATCCAGGATTCAATGAAAGAGCGGGTATTTGAACGCGGAGTAGGTTCCGGAACCGGCTGGGGACTCTTTTTTGTCCGTGAGATCCTTGGACTGACCGGCATTACCATCACCGAAGAAGGGACATTTGGAATCGGGGCAAAATTTCTCATAACCGTTCCTGAAGGAGGGTACAGGCAGTTGCAGCAAGACCAGGAAGAGAAAGCCTGATCTTTCCCAGTCTCCCCCTGATAATCCCGGTTACAACAGGGGGTATTTGGCATGCTGCACCCTGCCGCTAAAGACAGTCATACCATGAACCGGAAGGTAGCCCATGCGATGAGAAGCATCAGCACTGAATATTTAAGGCCAGCTGTTACTCTTCCTTCCCCCATGACCCCGGCGACAAGCCCTGAAAAAAACCCCTGGAACATGCCTGCATGGGAGAATACCCGGATGTACAGGGCGAGATCAAAACCTCCAAGATTAAAGCCGGCCTGACCTGAAGCCCCGGACTCAGCCCCGAGATCTGCCATGGTCTTTAAAAATGAAGAGACAAGGATCATGACAACAAAGAGGAATACCGCAAAAGAAGCAAGAATGATGATGACATAGATGAACATATTGTTCTTCCTGTCAGTCTTCATAACAACATACTCTGCGGAGTCCTTCCCGGCGGCACGAAGAACCTCGACGATATCGCCACCTGCATCACTTGCCCTGGCAACAAGGTCCACGCTTCGCTCCACGAGTGGAATCGGAATCTCTCTTCCAAGCTGGCGGATAGCATCGATGAATGCAAAGTTCCAGGAAATCCTCTGATCAAGCTGGCGTATATGTGGAGTCAGGGCACCATATTCAGCCTGCGTGACCAGGTGAATAGCTCCAGGCAGGGTCATGCCACTCTCATGCATTCCGGCAAGGTCCCTGAAAAAGTTAGGAAGTGCAGCTTCGATACTGTTTATCCTTCTGCCATCCAGCAGATCCGTTATCGCCAGTGGCCCTACAATTATCACCGTTGTAAAGACGGCAACATCATCGATGAATGAATTGGTAAGAAGTGACTCAGGCCCTCCCTGCTGAAGTGCCATACTGAGCCCTAAGAAGAATACCAGGAGACCTGCCGGGACCGATACATACAATATATTGATGGGTTTTTCAAACAGGGTTTTAATTGGATGCTTGACAAAACGGAGAGCACCCTCTGAATAATGCTGATGTGTCTCAATCTTCCTGCAGATTTCATCACTCTTTGGATCAGTCAAAGGCTCATCTTTCTTCTTCCTGCCAAATAGTCCCATCTTTACCACTCCGGTGTCATCGAATCAATCAGGATAACAAACATCACACTGCCAAACGGGATGATAAGGTAAATTATAATGAACAAGAACAGGGGTGTTGACTCACCTGAAAGTATGGCCATGATTGACTGGATAAGAATCATAAAGAGCGTTCCTGCAACAAGGGCCGTAACATAACTCTCTGCTATTAATGCCAGGGTGTCAAGGAACTGTTTCTGAGTCTGCCTATTCTCCCCGGTGTACTGCTCGGCCTTTGTCCTGAAAAAGTCGGAGATATTGCTTCCCGCTGCGACACTTCCGATACACCCCTGCAAAAAATCCCTCATTC
>JAAYPD010000451.1 GCA_012520015.1 Methanomicrobiales archaeon | reverse complement strand
CTCAAAAGTTATGGAGCAGGCAGTCATTGAAGGATATGGAAAAGGCGGGGAGAGAACCGAACGGGTTGTTCTTGAGCACACATCTGCAAACCCTAACGGCCCACTCCATGTGGGTCATATCAGGAACACAATTATAGGTGATACTCTGGCCCGCTGCTTTCGAAAAGTCGGCTATCCACTTGAAGTCCAGTATTATGTTAATGACATGGGAAGGCAGATTGCAATAGTTGCCTGGGGGATTGCCAGCCAGGGGGCAGACATCCATGCCGGAAAGAAAGGAGATCACCTGGTTGCTGATGTTTATGTCGAGGCAAACCGGCAGCTTGAGTCAGATCCTGCCCATAACTCAGAGATAGATAAGCTGATGCAGCTGGTTGAGTCTGGTGATCCCGATATTATCAGCCAGTTCAAGATCCCGGTCAGGCGATGTCTTGACGGTTTTAAAGTGACACTTGCCGCCATGAATGTCAAACATGACAGGTTTGTGCATGAGAGCGATTTTATCCGGAACGGTGACACTGCAAAGGTTCTCTCCCGCATATCCCACCTCCCTGAAGCAAAAACCGAAGATACCCTGTCTCTGGACCTGTCAGCTTACGGGTTTGAGAAAGATTATGTACTCAGGAGATCTGACGGGACCAGCGTGTATGCCGCGCGCGATATCGCTTTTCACATCTGGAAAGGCCACAATTTTGACAGGGTCATCGATGTTCTTGGTGCTGATCACAAGCTTATCGGAACACAGCTGCAGGCAACCCTTGAGATCCTTGGCGAACAGGTTCCGGAGATAGTCTTCTTTGAGTTTGTCTCCCTTCCTGAAGGTTCGATGAGCACAAGGAGAGGGAAATTCATATCGGCTGATGAACTGATCGCAGAAACAGAGCGGCGTGCGATGGATGAGGTAAACGCACGGAGATCAGAGCTTTCCGAAGAAGAGCGGAGAAAGATTGCCCACTCTGTTGCAATATCAGCGATCCGTTACGATATCATCAGGACTATTCCTGAAAAGAGCACGGTTTTCGACTGGAAAGAAGCCCTGGACTTTGAAAAACAGAGCGGTCCTTATATCCAGTATGCACATGCCCGTGCCTGCAGTATCCTTGACAAGGCGGTCAGTTATACACCCTGCTTTGAAGCAGAAGGAGAAGGAGAGACAGCACTTATCAAGCATATAGCACTCTTTCCAAAAGTGATAGAGGAGATAGTAAAAGATCTAAAGCCCTATCTCCTCGCTATCTATGCACGAGAACTTGCCGATATCTTCAACTCGTTTTACCACGCGGAACCTGTACTTAAGGCAGAGGGCAAAGTCAGGGATCGCAGGCTGACCCTGGTTGATGCAACAAGAAACACGCTCAAAGAAGCACTGGAAACGTTGGGTATTGATGCACTCCGGGCAATGTGAACCATCAATGAAAGCCCTGCGGGGAATGGGATACCAGTTCTTCCATCCCCAATCTTCCGCAGCCCTAAAGCCCTGCCTCTGGTGCAAAAGATCCCTTTCAGGCGGAGACCAGTGTTATAAGAACCAGTTTTACGGGATAACAAGTCACCGGTGCGTGCAACTCACTCCCACGCTTCGTTGCAACCATACCTGCCTTTTTTGCTGGCGTTCATTCGAGCATGAATACACGGGTGAAAAAGACCTGATGCCCGAAGAGATAGTATCAAGGATCCCGTTTCTGCAGAAAAAAGCCCTGGGTGGGTACAAGGTCTCTCCAAGAGTTGCGAAGGAAAAATGGGAAGAGGCATTAAGGCCTGACCAGTACGCCATCTCCCTTGCGGGTGAGCCTACCCTTTATCCGCATCTGCCTGAACTAATTGATCTGCTTAATCAGACAGGGGGCACAACATTTCTCGTATCAAACGGAACGATGCCGGGAGTATTGAGACAATGCCACCCGTACCAGAAGTATATCTCCCTTACCGCACCTGACCGGGAGACATATCTCCGGATTGCAAGGCCAGTTGAAGATTACTGGGACCAGATCCTGGAAAGTATCTCTGATCTCGGGCATGAGACTGATGCAGGGCGGCGGACTGCAATCAGGGTAACCCTTGTCAGGGGAATCAATGACCAGGACCCGGAGAGGTACGCCAGGATCATACAGGAGAGCGGGGCAAAGTTCGTTGAAGTGAAGGCCTACATGCATGTCGGATACAGTCAGAAGCGGCTGACTATCAGACATATGCCCCTTCATGACGAGATTGACCGGTTTACAAGGAAGATGCTTCCACATCTTTCATACAGGATACTTGGTGAAAACACGCTTTCAAGAGTTATCTGTCTGGAGCAAGACTTATGATATTTGATACAGAAGAGTTTAAAAAACGGGGGAAGGAAGATTTTGAATCTGCATGGCATGCAGGGCCGTCTGTTCTGACTCCTCCGACCACAGGCCTTGTTTATCCAAGGCTCAGCTATCCGGGGGCAAGGACCCATCCGGTTTTTGAGACGATTCACAGGCTCAGGCAGGCGTACCTTTCAATCGGTTTTCATGAGACTGAAAACCCGATCATCGTTGATGAACAGGAGGTATACCGGCAGTTTGGTCCTGAAGCAATGGCTGTTCTTGACCGTGTGTTTTACCTTGGTGGACTGCCCCGCCCCAATGTCGGCATTGGCAGGGACCAGGTCCAGAAGATAAACACGATCCTTTTGCGGGATCTTTCAGGGGAGGAGGAAGAATCCCTGCGAAAGACGCTTCATGCATATAAAAAATCGGAGATAGACGGAGATGAACTGGTCCATGAACTCTCCGGTGTGCTCCACACGGACGATGCAAAGGTTGTCGAGATACTGGACCAGGTTTTTCCAGAATTCAGGGCATTAAAGCCGGAGTCATCCAGACAGACGCTAAGATCCCACATGACAAGCGGCTGGTTCCAGACCCTTGGGGCGATCTGGGAGAAAGTTCCCCATCCGATCAGACTCTTCTCTATTGACCGGTGTTTCAGGCGTGAACAGGCAGAAGACTCTCACCGCCTGATGAGTTATCATTCGGCATCATGTGTTGTTGCGGGAGAACTTGTCACCATCGAGGATGGAAAAGCGGTTGCACGAGCACTGCTCTCTGCATTCGGGTATACTGATTTTGAATTCAGGCCTGATGAGAAGAGATCAAAGTACTATATGCCTGATACCCAGACCGAAGTGTATGCTGCGCATCCTGACCATGGGTGGGTTGAGGTCGCAACGTTTGGTATCTATTCCCCGGTAGCACTTGCAGAGTACGGGATAGGTATTCCAGTAATGAACCTTGGTCTTGGCGTTGAACGTATGGCAATGATCATGAACAAGGCAAAGGATGTCCGCGAGCTCTGTTTCCCGCAGTTCTTCCCTGTCCGGTATACAGATACCGATCTTGCAGCCGGGATCACGCTTCTTGCAGAACCTGCCACAACCATGGGAAAAAAGCTTGTAAGATCCCTGGTGGATACCGCGGTTACAAACAGCGCTGCAACCGGTCCATGTTCATTTGTGGCATTTGAAGGTGAGATTGCAGGGCGGATGGTAAAAGTTCTTGTTGAGGAGCCTGAAGAGGATGCAAAGCTGCTTGGACCTGCATGCATGAACGAGATATTCGTGTACAAAGGTGCTGTTCTTGGTGTTCCTGACACTGAAAAGTTTGCAGAGATCAGAAAGAACGGAGTTACAACAGGAATCTCTTACCTTTTTGCCGCAGCTTCGAAGGCTGCAGCGGAGATTGAACAGGCGGCACATTTTGGAATTCCGACGACCGTCCAGGTAAAGATGGCGAGGCTTCCAGGTGATATCAACCTTCGGATTGAACCATGGGTTATGCGTTATATTACGGATAACAACCTGAAGACTGATGTCAGGGGTCCTGTCTTCCTGACTATAAGATCTGAGATCCTTCCTGACAATGATGCATAAATAATCATTGTATTCATATTTTTTTAAAAATATTCACGTAATTATACAGATTTCAAAATATTTTTTCCTTTGTTTTCAATATCAGTACCTGACCCGTAACAGAGAGTTCTTCCACAATACTTATCATCACTGTGCACAATAATCAAACACTCAGGACACTCAAGTACTCCTGATCGAAACATCGGGAAAATATGCTTCTTTAGGGGATGAAATGATGGATGGGAATCGAATACTAAGGCCGGCCGCAATGCTGGCTGTTTTACTTTGTCTGCTGATGATGACTGCAGGGGCAGTGCCGCCTCTGCCAGCCGAATTTTATGGCAAAGTCACCGTTGACTCAGCACCAGCTTCAGTTGGCACCGCGCTTATCGCAAAGATCAATGACCAGGTAAGAGGAAAACTTGCATTAACAACTGCCGGACAGTATGGTGGGACCGGTATCTTTGATGATACGCTGGTGGTCGCCGCAACAGAGGATGATCTGAAATCAGGAAATGCGACCATCTCTTTT
>JAAYPD010000450.1 GCA_012520015.1 Methanomicrobiales archaeon | reverse complement strand
TAAAGAGTTGACCTGAGGTCTACAACCTCACTTCTGACGACCTCATCCAGTGAAAATCCTTTGTATAACAGGTAACCACCTACGCAACCGGCAATCACCATCGTCGCAATCTCCGGACGGTTTACCGCATAACTTATCGCATAAAGGAGAAGAGTGAGCCCTGGAAGGACCAGGACAGTCTTAGATATCTTTGGGTCACTGAAAAGTTTCTTGAGGATATAATAAGTCCCCTCAAGGTTTGGCATCTGTGATACAACAACCCTCTGGATCGAAGTGATATTTATCTTATTCTGGATAATAGGCAGAATATACTCATCTTCTCCCCCGTCAGTGACAAGAATGCACTGGTTGCAGCCGGTCTTTTGAATAACCTCGTCCAGCAGCTTTGCAATCTTCCTGTCACCCTCAATAAACCTGAAATGGTTACCTCCAATCACGGCAACTTCAGCTTCTTCTCCATCGGCGATTAATTTGTCATAAGTAGAGACCGCCTGGAATATCGCATTGAGATCTGAATCCTCAGGATCAGCAAGGGCAAGGCGAATTGCAGCATCAAGGCAGGCATCCCTGCCTGTCACCGGACTTTCAACATCAGCTTTAAAGCCGATATCATCATCGCGGTCGATATTGAGGACTAATGTCCTGGTAAAACCCATTACAATGATATTAGTTACTTTCCTATAAATGATTTCGTGAAAAAAAGAATTTGGGATTATAAGAGCTTTGAACGCTGGAGAAGAAGCAGGTCTTCTGTGGTGAGTTTTTCACCAGCCTTGAACTGTGAAAAGATCTGTTCTGCTTCTTTCCTGACTTCTTTCTGCTCTTTTGTTGTTTTGACCTTTTTATTCTTCTTGCGAAGCCCGCCAATTACCTTGTCATAATCGCGGAGTTCCTTCTGGCAGGCAATGAAGAGCTTGTGCTCATTGTCCGCAGCTTCCTGGGCCTCGACAAATTTTTTATGAGATTCATCTGCCTTTTCCCTGGACGAGTCTGCTTTCCTGTAACACTCCACCATCAGGTCATGGTGCTTTTGCGCATCTTCAGCCAGCTGGGTTACATGGTCATGGATATCAGAAGCCTGCCGTCGGAGATCCTTTGCAAGCGCTATCTTTTCCTTTATCTCCTTGTTCTGTTCAATTTCAACTTCCTGCTCACGAAGTTGTTCTTTAAGAGACTTGATCTTTTCAATGAGTTCACGTTCTTTTTCAGTAGTAAATACCTCAGTCTGTTGTCTGAACTCAAGGTGTTCAATCTGTTTATGAAGTTCCTTGATACTCCGGCTCTTTATTCCGCCATGTTCCTTTTTGAAGGCATCAATATCTCCAAAAAGAACATTAGCCTGTTCATTGAGCTCATTTCTCTTATCCTTAAGATCCTGAACTTCTTTATTGAACTGATCACGGAGTTCCTTGTGCTTTTGTGCTTCTTCAACACATTCACGGGTCTGATTGTTAAGAGTGTTCCGCTCCCTGGCGAACTGGCTGGCCTGGGCATTATACTCATTTCGTTTATTCTTGTGATCTTCAGATCCCGAGATAGTAACTTTTCTTTTATCAATCAGTTCATTCAACATCGTTAACCAATCCTCGCATTAAAAAGGCACGTCTGGTATCCCCTACCGGTGCGAGAGATGGGACATACGTAAGAGCAATTCGTAGTATGTACAAAAAGACGTGTTAAAACGGGCAGAATCAGAGATAGATAACGCTTCAGGATTCCCTTAAGGGATGCCTGCCACATGAAAACTGTGGAATGGCATTCATCTGTTCGACTACAGTTCTTGTTCGCTACACGATCCACGTATGTTCGACTCCCAATACCAAAAGGCTCTGAAACAAGAGACCCATCGTTCATTAAATCGCGAAGGGATCCTGTGTGACCTTCTACTATTAAAATGATGACATCATTTTTATAATTAATGTCTCTTTTTGAAAAGTCAGGAAGGAAGAAGAGAGAGAAAATTATTTTGTATTTTGTGGGGATCAATTTTAAACGGGGTTATAAATAAAACTGAAAAATAACCTTTTTTAGAAAGGGAAAGATATAAACCCTTTATTGAGGTCTATGGCAGTTGTTTTTGTTGGATTTACATCCACATTATTTCAGGTCCGCTTGCAAGGTCTATGGCTGCGGTGATGGAGCGGGGCTTTATACGCGCAATGTCGGGAGATTTCGGGTACCGTATCTGCTCTTCAATCCGGTCAAGTTTCTCCCGGTAGGGCTGCTTTGGCTTTGCTATGGTGTCTCCATTCTTAACTCCGGTCATTATGGCAAGGACGCGGACTTTTCCTTCCATGTCAGGCCTAATCCGGGCTCCCCAGATAACATCGGCATGAGGATCAAGCTCATATGTCAGAGAGGAAGCAATCTCTTCAGATTCAATGAGCGTCAGATCACTGCCGCCGGTGATGTGGATCAATGCCCCTGTTGCGCCCCTGTAGTCGATGTCAAGCATTGGATTGGAGAGACATTCCCTGACAACCGATTCAGACTTGTTCTGTTGTTTAGACTCTCCGACAAGCATGGTTGCAACACCACCCTTGCTCATGATTGCCCTGACATCCGCATAGTCAATGTTTATCAGGGAAGGCTCGGTGATCGTCTCTGTAATCCCTTTGACCGTCTCTCCAATCAGCTGGTCCATGACAGAGAAAGACTGGGCAAGTGGAAGGTTTGGAACAAAACTCTTCAGCCGGTTGTTATCCAGAAGGATGACAGAATCACATGCTTTTGACATGGCTTCAAGACCGTCCTCAGCCCTGATAAGCCTGGCTTTTTCCACGTCAAAGGGGTACGACACCATACCAACTACGATAGCTCCCTGTTCCTTTGCAATCTGCGCGACAGTAGGAGCAGATCCGGTACCGGTACCCCCACCCATACCTGCAGTGATGAAACAGAGATCAACAGACTCAAGAAGACTTTCCAGGGTTGGACGGGCCATCTCCGCGGCTTTACGGCCGACTTCAGGGTAACCTCCTGCTCCAAGCCCTTTGGTCAGGCTTTTACCAATAAGTATTCTTTTATCTGCCTGAATCATGTCCAGGTGCTGTTTGTCGGTGTTAATGGCAATTGTCTCGGCGCCGGAGACACCCATGTGGTGAAGACGGTTTATGGTGTTATTCCCGGCACCCCCGCAGCCTATGATGACAATTCTTGGTTGTCCATCCATATCGTCATCATAATTCTGCGCCATGTTCTTGAGTTCCTTCTCTCGTTCCGCGTTTATGACTGCGGCGTTGATGATACTCTGCATACTTTAATCCCCCTCACATCTAAAATGACAGTTGATCACTGTCAGCGAGCACTCTGGTTGCCCGTTTTTCGATGAGCATACGTACAGCATCCCTTATCGCTTCGGAGACGGTGGGAAACTCGCCCGCCTCAACCATCTTCTCCAGCATGACTATCTGCTGGTCTGGCAACCGGATGGTGATTCGCTTCATGGATAAGCCTCATGATCTGACAATTGTCAGTCATATGTCTGACGTGAGTCTGACAGCAAGATGACAATAGTCCGACACAACGAGATACAGAGAATACAATTCATAAATAGATAAAGGTTTCGATTTATCCAGGTGGGAAGATAGATAGCTGTAAACAATCAGATGTTCATGAATAGGAAAGAGCTGTCAGATGAGATTCAAATCTGAACTTCGGGCCGTCCATGGCGGCCGTGGTAAATACTTAACCGGTATTGAAAAGGAACTCCTTGATTTCAGCGCAAACATCAATCCATATCCACCGAAGCTGGATCTTGCCATTCCTGATGACGCACTGACCAGGTATCCTGATGATGATTATCTTTTATTAAAAGAGGCTATCGCACGCCACCATGGATGTAAACCTGAAAACATTACCGTGGGTAATGGATCGGTAGAGGTTATCCGGACATTATGTCATACAGTCCTTGACAAAGGGCAGAAGTATCTCGTCCCTGATCACACATTTGCCGAATATGAGCTTTCAGCAAGGCTTGCCGGGGCGGAAAGGACAAATGATTACAAGGAGGCCTCCCTGTCGTTTATCTGCAATCCTGACAATCCATCAGGGATACTTTTACAAAAGCAGGAGATATTGTCAAGGCTTTCTCAGTATACCCGGTATAACAAAGATCATATTCTCTGTGTTGATGAGGCCTTTATCGACCTTGCAGACCCCTCTCATTCGGTATCTGGCGCAAAAGAGCCTGGTCTTTTTGTCCTTCGATCCCTGACGAAAAATTTTGCTATAGCCGGGGTCAGGTTTGGGTATGGAATTGGTGAACCTGAACTCATATCTTCGATGGAGGTTATGCGCCCCCCCTGGACGGTAAATGCCCTTGCAGAAAAAGCAGCAATATCTGCATTTTCAAGATACAGCGAACTTGAACATTCGAGAACCATGATCAACAAGGAGAAGAAGAGACTCAAAAAGAGCATAGACGATTGTGGATGGAAATACTCGGATGGGAGTGCAAATTACCTGCTGATTGATACCCTCCGCCCGTCTGAACAGGTAACCGGACTGTTTTTAAAATCAGGGATACTTGTCAGGGACTGCCGCTCTTTTGGTCTTCCAACCAGCATACGTGTAGCAGTCCGGACGACTGAAGAGAATGACAGGTTTATCGAAGCACTGGGAAAGGTCTTTTCATGTTTGCATTGATAATGGCCGGCGGCAAAGCATCCAGGCTTGGGATGGGCGAGAAAGCCCTGGCAAGGATTCATGACAGACCGATGAT
>JAAYPD010000449.1 GCA_012520015.1 Methanomicrobiales archaeon | reverse complement strand
CTTCATGGCCTTATTCTCATGGGCATGAATCTCTCCTTCAAAAGTTCGAACTGAAGATAAGGCAGTATCGTACTGGAAAGCTGAAAGAAACGAGGGTGAAATTTCAATTCCCTCGTTAGTAAGTGAAGAAAGAGATCTATTGTACTTTTCCTGAGCCTCACCTTGTTGTCTGGACCAGTGGGCCTCTTCCTGTTCGAGGTATTGTATTTCAGATACAAGCTTTTCAATCCCGGCTATAGAATCGGCTGCTGATAGTTTTTCTAAATCAGGTTCCGGAATGTCCAGTTCCATTCTGGAAATTTCATCCTCAAGGCTCTGTTTCTTGTTCAATTCCTGTAAATACTCATGTTCTGACTTTTCAACAGTGACTTTTGCGGTAAACAATGCATTTTTCAGCTCAGAAGAAAGGTTGACAGTTTCCAGCTTTTCTGTATTCCAGGAAGGACCAAGACCTTCAAGAGCGATATCTAAGTCTCTATTTTTTCCTGAGAGTTTTGAAATGATCGTCGAAAGTCTGCCATTATCAGATATGTACTGCTGATGGAGGCGATCAATTTGCATGATATCAGATTCATGGGCAATAATTTCATCATTAATACTTAATTGATGGGTTTTTAATTTCAGACTCTCAAGATTATTCGCCAGATCATTTATCTCCTTCTCCTTCTCAATTTTTATGATCTGAAGTTCTTCTATTCGTCTGTCATGTTTCACAAAAAAGTCGTCAGGGATGTTACCAGGGATATTTATCCCGTTATTCTCTTCCTTTTTTTGGGTAATAGATAGCCAGGGGTCCCATGCTTCGGTGAGTATCCTGTAGTGTGTGAGTTCTTTTTGTACTGCCTGCTCTTCCTCCTCAAGTCTTTTCTTCTCCTGCTGAAGTTCTGCAAGTTCATTACTTTTATCTTGGTATCCTCTTGTTTTCTCTTCTATTTCATGAATTTTTCTATTTATCTTCTTCAATTCGTTGTTGAGTGCATTTATTTCCCGAACACTTCCTCTTTGGAGGAAGAGATTATTCGCATCCTTAGTGCAAGATTCAATGAATTTATGTGGATTGGCGTTTTTAATACTGAGAAGTCCCCCTAAAAGGAAATCCTTTACAGAGTTGTCATTGACAAGGGTGCCACCATCCCAGAGATCCTTGTGTGAAAGGGCAAAGACACGGTTATAAAATTCTTTTCTGATCTTTCCCATGTGAACATTGAGCTCTTCAGCACTGGTAGTCGTTCTGTCTTCCATCAGCAGATATTGCTGAAATTTTTTGTTGGCGACTTTTATCCGGTGAATGGCATATCCTTTTCCATCTTCAAACATAACCGATATTGATCCCCCTTTAATCTGTCCTGATATGGGATCATACTCTTTTGAGGCATTTCTTCCGGTAGGAAATCCAAAGAGCATCCTTCGGACAAATTCAAGGAATGTTGTCTTACCTGATTCATTTTTTCCGGTAAGAATGGTCACCCCTGCCATGGGGAATGGAAATTTCCTGTCAATAAGTGTGCCAAACCCCCTGATGTGAATTTCGTCAATCTTCATCTGCTGCCCCCAGGCCTAAAAAAATGTTATCTTCTGCCTTTTGTATAAGGAGTTTTATCTCATCTTCTGATAACTTTTCCAGGACATGTTTTAATGAATGGTGATGAAAGAGAGGAGCAAGTATACTGCGGGCTTTAGCCAAACCCGGTTCTTCTGCAAGAGAGTCTGCAATCCGACAGATTTCATCAAAGATATCTCCTTTTCCTTTAATAGCTTCCCGGTCAATTGATGCAGTTGTCTTGTCATTTATTGCAGAGAGGAAACAGAATGGCGGATATGGATTATACTCCTGGTATGTCTTGAAAATTTCATTAATCATGTCGGTCTGCATAAGATTTTGATGAAGCTTTCCGCTGCCGGTAATGGTTATAGAGAGGATTGTGGACGTTTTATTATTACCTGGGGATATATCTCTGAAGATGTTTTCTATTGCAGAGAGGAGTTCAGATTCCTCTTCCATCCCCTGGATGGATACTTCCATGGTTTCAAACGTGACCGGTGCGGTCTCGAAAAATTTGGTATCTATGGTCCCATCTGTATGGATTATTCCATAAATACAGCCTCTTGCCCCTGTCTCCCGCCAGTTTCTCCGCTGGATATTTCCTGGATAGATGATGACCGGGTCTTTTTCATGCACGGTAAATCCGGCATGGATATGGCCAAGTGCCCAGTAATCATAACCAAGACTGGTCAGGTCTGTTATGCTGACCGGAGCATATGGGATATGGCCGGATGAAGAACCGATGGTGCAGTGAACAAGGCCAATCCAGGGTATGGATGGATCATTTTTCTTTGGAAACCGGGAGACCGGGTTTTCATAAGTTTCGGCTTTTAAAAAACTTCTACCACATACCCTGGCTACTGTTTCGTTGTTATGCCTGATATCGACCTGGTTACAGGAATCTGATTGTACCAGGTAAAAAGGGGGTTCATCTCCTGTTATATGCAGGATATCATCCCATATGGAAGATTCTCCTTTTTCTGGTCTTAGTGGATCATGATTGCCTGTGGCGATGATAACCTGAATGTTCTGTTCTCTCAGGCGTTCAAGTGCCCTGATAAAATGGTGCATTGCCATGAGGTTTTTTTCCCTGCTATCAAATATATCGCCTGCAATGAGAAGGAGATCTACTGATTTTTCTAAACATAGATCAATGATGGCATCAAATGATGAAAAGACTGAACGGTGTAAAAAATCAGCAAGTTGTCGGTTCTCTTTTGATAATCCTGAAAAGGGGCTTGCCAGGTGCAGGTCTGCGGTATGGATGAATGATATCTCCTTTTTATTGAATTGCATGGTTATTATCACCTGATGCGAGGTATTCAGGTTATTTATTTTTTCTGACCTCAACAGGTATTAAAGATACTATTTGAACCTGATAATCCTGTATTTATTTTCCTGCATTTATTTACATAACCGGGTTATCATGCAAAGATTAATTTTTGGAACCGCATATTAACTCCGTATGAATTCGGTGCTGATAACGGGGGCCGGGTATCGAATTCGCAAGCGTGGGGATGTGTTAACGATTGAAACAGGGAAAGACAGCAATACTGCTGAGCCTCCCAGGACTCTTTCACCACTTGGTCTTGATCTGCTTGCATTAGCAGGAGATCATTCCATCTCCACGGCTGCGGTTCGCCTGGTGACCTCTCATGGAGGGGGTATTGTTCTTATGGACGGGCTTGGGAATCCCTTTGGGCATTTTCTTCCTATTGGCAGATCAGCTTTTATTGAGAAGTATGAGAGCCAGGCTTTTGCCCCTGAAGAGAGAAGACTTGAGATTGCCCGCTCGATATGCATTGGTTCTCTGGAAAATAAATTAACTCTCCTCACCGGTCTTCAAAGACGCCGGGGTTTTGATCTTTTAAGGGAAATTGAAATTATAGAAAATGCCCAGGATAGTGCCATGGAATGTACGAATACTGATTGTCTCAGGGGTGTTGAAGGTTCAGCTGCCCGTGCATATTTCCAGGGATTATCATTGGCTTTTGATGACATATGGGGTTTTTTCAGAAGATCGCAAAATCCGGCGACTGATCCGGTGAATAGTCTTCTCAGTTATGGGTACGGAATGCTATACATTCAGGCAAGGCAGGCATTGGTTCTGTCTGGTTTTTCTCCATATTACGGGGCATATCATGAGACTTACAAAAAACAGGAAGCACTTGTTTATGATCTTGTAGAGGAGTTCAGACAGCCGGTTATTGACCGGACGGTTGTGAGTTTTCTTTCTAAACGCTTGGCAACTCCTGATGATTTTACCTATCCTGAGGAAGGGGGCTGTATGATCGAGACAGGGGTGAAGAAGAAGTATGCCGCTGCCGTGCTTGCCCGTATTCATGGGAAAGTGAAATACGAGGATCGTACTTTCCAGGAAATTTTCAGGATACAGGCTGAAAAGCTTGGAAAGGCATTGACTGAAGGGGGGAGTTATATTCCCTTCCGGTTCAGGTTATGACGGTAAAACACATTATCGTCTGTTATGACGTGGAGAAGACTAAGGATCGGAACAAAGTGATTAAGGTTCTTGAGTATTATGGACTGACAAGGGTACAGTACAGTGTGTTCATGGGAAGCCTTACTGAAACAAGGCTCTTACAGATGAATGTACGACTTAAGAGGGATTTTAAAAAGCCAAGTATCAGGATTATGGTGATTGAGGTCTGTAAAGCATGCATGGAACGTGCTTTACTTGTGCATGAGGAATTACCACCCTTAAACAGGAAGTTTGAAGTGATCTGAAAGAAGGGAAATTTGGGCTCCGTTTGAGGGGCTCCCCCGATCTTTATAAGCAGGATCGACTTAGGAGGTCGGGAGAGAAAATGATCAATCGGGGCCTGATTCGGGCTTGGATCGATCCCATAAATTTAAATAAGATCACTACGTCCTTATATACTGAGGGCTCGAAATCGATCGGGAGAGATACCCTGAAAATCGGAGGGTGGAGAGATGGGTTTTGAGCCGATCTGAGCGAAAAAAGATGCGGTTGCAAGTGACCCGATAAGAGAAGGGTATGGCAACGTGGCAGGATCTATCCCGGTTGTTTTTGTAACAATCGTTGCAAGTGACCCGATAAGAGAAGGGTATGGCAACTGAATTTCAGGCACCCTTTCTTTAAGTAACTTCAGTTGCAAGTGACCCGATAAGAGAAGGGTATGGCAACTAAGAACGTGTTGATCAATGTTTGTGATGACTTTAGTTGCAAGTGACCCGATAAGAGAAGGGTATGGCAACAAGTCCTCAAGGGACTTGTAATTCACTCCTCCGTGTTGCAAGTGACCCGATAAGAGAAGGGTATGGCAACCTTAACCAACCATGTTTTGTCATCATCGTCCAAGTTGCAAGTGACCCGATAAGAGAAGGGTAT
>JAAYPD010000448.1 GCA_012520015.1 Methanomicrobiales archaeon | reverse complement strand
TGAACTGCCGGAAATGGAAGAGCAGAACAGTAGTAGGGCGGGTCCAGGATCAGCCGGTCTGCGGTAACTGTGGAGCACGACTGATTGCAGCCCTGAAACCTTATGAGGCCGACCTCTTTGCTGCAGCCAATAAAAAGAGCAAAAACACAGAGGAGAAGGCCATTGAACAGAAACTTATAAGAAACGCAAACATGGTCCTTTCAAGCGGAAAAAAAGCGATTCTGATCCTCTCTGCAAGGGGCGTCGGGCCTGAAACGGCATCAAGAATACTGGCAACATACACAGACGGCGATGCGCTGATGAGAGAGATCCTTAAAGCAGAACGTAATTTTGTAAAGACGCACAGGTTCTGGCAATAAAAATTACATAATGCTTCCAAGCTTTTGTTCAAGAAAGTCAAGACCCTTCTTGATGTCTTCCATGTTCTTTCCCCCGGTGAGGATTATCTTTCCGGATGAGAAAAGCAGGGCGACTATTTTTGGCTCACTGATACGATAAACAAGACCTGGGAACTGTTCAGGTTCATATTCGATATTTTCCAGGTTTAAGGTCATGACAATTTTATTTAAATTGATCTTGTTTCCGATATCATATGAACAGACGATATTTGTGATGGCAACCCTTGGCTCATCAAAGCACGTAATACCGGCGTTTTTCATCTTTTCAATGATAAGCAGCAGACCCCTGTCAAGTGATTCGGCATCCCGGATACCCGTGAGGACAACTTTTCCTGATGAAAAGATCAGTGATGCAATTTTCGGGTTTTCAATCCTGTAGACTGCACCTGGGAATCGTTTTGTATTCAGGTCACAACCTTCAATATTTTTTGAAATAACCTCTAAATCTATTGAGTCGGCAATAGCCCCGGACGCAACAATATTTTCAATCTTCAGGCTATCATATCGCTTTTCTTCCATTCCAGATATCATGGGGTTTTCCATACCATAATACTAATGGTGAATTCCTTCAATTTGGCCATGAATCCCAAATGCATGATATATTAGCAAAAAAAGATGAAAAGAACGCTGATATTTTCTTTTACCATTCTTCTATGGTATATTATTAAAGCAGTAAGCGCAACCTTGGACTAATGAAACAGGAGATCCCTCATCAGATGACATCATATGATGAGTTTGTCGAATCATTCAGGATTGAAGTTCCGGAATACTATAATTTTGGATTTGATGTGATAGACAGATGGGCAGAGACCGACCGGAACAAACTGGCGATGATATGGGTTAGCCAGGATGGCAGCGAAAAAAAATACACCTTCCGTGATCTGCGAAATCTCTCGGTGGAAGCCGCAAACATCCTGATAAAATATGGTGTGAAAAAAGGAGACCGGGTGATGCTCATGCTTCACCGTGTTCCGGAATGGTGGGTTTTTGTAATCGCCCTTATAAAACTTGGTGCAGTCTTTTGCCCGGCACCGACCATGCTGACAGCAAAAGATCTACAATACAGGGTGAATGCAGGGAAGTTTGAGTTCATAATTACAGACATCGAGAACGCCGACAAGGTCGAAAAGATCTGCCGGTTCTGCCCGACACTAAAACACAGGATGCTCGTCGACGGTGAGCTGCAGAACTGGATAAGTTACCAGTATGAACTCTTTTATCCTGCACCGGTGTCAAGGTCTGCCATCAGCATGCCAGTTACACAAAAGACTCATGCAACTGATCCTATGCTCATCTATTTTACCTCAGGCACAACCGGCGAGCCAAAGATGGTGCTCCATAACCATTCCCACCCGCTCGGGCATATTGTCACTGCACGCCTGTGGCAGGATTTAAACAGTAATGATCTGCATTTTACCTCATCAGATACCGGCTGGGCAAAATGCGGATGGGGGAAGATTTTCGGACAATGGATTGTCGGTGCATGTGTCTTTGTTTATGATGCCAGGGGGAAGTTTAAGGCCACCGAACTGCTTCCATTAATCGAAAAGTATGAAATTTCAACATTCTGTTGTCCGCCTACCATATACCGGATGCTTATCATTGCTGACCTTGCAAAATATGACCTCAGATCCCTTCGCCACTGTATTTCAGCAGGCGAACCTTTAAACCCGGAGGTTATCAGGATATGGCAGGAAGAAACAGATCTTCCGATTTACGAGGGATATGGTCAGAGTGAGACATGCTGCTGTATTGCAACTTTCCCATGTATGGCCCATAAACCAGGTTCCATGGGAAAACCCTCTCCAGGCTGGAGGATAGAACTTCATGATGAAGATGGAAAGACGGTACCCCTGGGGACAGAAGGACGGATCGCGATTAATCTTAACCCACGGCCCATCGGCCTTTTTGTTGAGTACCTGGATAACCCTGAAGAAAATGCTGAGGTCTTCAAAAACGGGTTTTATTATACCGGTGATAAGGCCTACATGGACGAGGACGGTTATTTCTGGTTTGTTGGCAGGGATGATGATGTTATTAAGAGCTCCGGATACCGTATTGGCCCGTTCGAAGTTGAAAGCGCCCTTCAGGAACATCCTTCCGTCCAGGAGTCGGCGGTGGTAGGATCTCCTGATCCCATTCGCGGTATGATCATAAAAGCGTTTATTGTGCTTAAAGCCGGATATGAACCATCAGATCAGCTCATCCGTGAGATCCAGAAACATGTGAAGAGAGTTACCGCACCTTACAAGTATCCGCGTATCATAGAATTTGTGGATGAACTGCCAAAAACTCTTTCAGGAAAGATTAAACGTGGGGAATTGAGAGAAAGAGAACTTCAAAGATACCAGGATTCATGAATTGTTACCGGATTTAATCCGAATCCTTATTATTGAAGAACACATATCTGTATAAGCACAAATGTCTCTGGTTAAGTCAGGGGCAGATTGAGTTACCAGTATATTTTTCTTTAAATTGCTGCGCGAGGATCGCCGAGCCAGGTCAAAGGCGTTAGGTTCAGGGCCTAATCCCGTAGGGGTTCGCCGGTTCAAATCCGGCTCCTCGCATTATTCATATTTTATAGAGAATTTTTCAGGACATATCAGGTGTTATCATTTATTTCACGTATCACACCCTTGCAAAAATTTCATGATATTTTTGAAATTTCACTTTTGATGTGACCTCAAAGAACAACAGAAATTAAAACATTTTATTAGTGACAATACTATAATCGTAAATTGAGGGGAAATTAAATACTAATATCCATTCTGAAATCATAACTCATGCAGGACAGTTCATCATGAAATACATTATTACCGGTGGAGCAGGGTTTATTGGCTCTCATATTGCGGAGGAACTCTCAAGGAACCATGAAATAATCATCATTGATAACCTGTTTTCGGGTAAAGAGTCCAATATTGCATCTTTCCCGGTTCAATTTAAACAAGGAACTATCACCGATCTTCCTTTTCTGATGGAGGTTTTTAAGGGAGCAGACGGAGTCTTTCATCAGGCTGCAATCACATCAGTACCCCGTTCGGTGAAAAGTCCCCTGCCAACCCACGAGGTTAATTGCACCGGTACACTCAATGTCCTCCTTGCAGCCAGAGACTCTGGTGTGAGAAAAGTAGTGTGTGCCTCATCCTCCTCGATCTATGGTGACACACCAGTCCTTCCCAAGGATGAGACGATGATTCCCAGTCCTCTCTCTCCATATGGGATCTCAAAACTTACCGGAGAGCATTATGCACGGGTTTTTTCAGAGCTCTATGGGCTACAGACAGTCTCACTCAGGTATTTTAATGTATTTGGACCCAGACAGGATCCACAATCTGAATATGCAGCAGTAATACCGAAATTTATCACGAAGATCCTGGGGCATGAATCACCTGTTATATATGGTGATGGCAGCCAGACAAGGGATTTTACATTTGTAAAGGATGTTGTTCTGGCAAACATCCAGGCCATGGAGAGCAGCGTCGAAGGGATATTTAATATTGCATATCAGGATAGAATTGACCTTAATGCTCTTGCAGCCATGATCATGGATATTGTAGGAATTCATGTCCCGGTTTTGTATGAACCCCCTCGCCCTGGTGATATTCATGACTCACTGGCAGATGTCAGAAAAGCAAAGGAGAGTTTTGGGTATGAACCAAAGTACACAGTAAGAACCGGAATAGAACAGACGGTTGATTGGTTTAGAGGGCAGAATAAAAAATAAGTCAGCAGATAATTAAAAACCAGATAAATGCATGCTCTACTTTTTCTTCACCAGCTGAGGGATGGGTATTACTTCGTTTTTTTCTTTTAAGGCTTCTCTAATCTTCTCTTCAGTTTCAAGGCGTCTCATTAACTCTTCTTTACTCTCGAGTTCTTTTTTATTGAAATAAAAATTAAATACATGCCAGATAATATAACATGTAAAAATAATTCCTGAAAATACCAGAATTAAATACACATTTTCAACAACTTTCTCATTAATCTTTTCCGAAACAATTAATTTTTCTCTTTTTCTCTCTACTACATTAATGTTATCAGTAATGATGGAAATTTCTTCAGAGTTTTCAACGTAATTTAAAGCAAGGTTTAAAGAATTTAAAGACCTGGCCAGCAAGGTGCTTTTCTCATCCGGAGAAAAACTATCAGCGTAGTAGTAATATGAATATCCAAGATTGTTATACACTCCTGCATCAGAGGCATCAATAGTGCGGATTACAAATAAGTATGTCTTAATTGAATCAATATACTGTTCATTTTTTGCATAAGCCAGTCCAATATTTTTCCATGCAGTTGCATATTGGGGATAAGTATCTAATGCATTATCAAAGCAGTTGATTGCATGAGTTATATTTGCCTGATTATATGCTTCCACGCCTTTTTGATTCCATTCAACGGATATGGAAGGAATGGAAATATCATCAAAATTTTCACGAAAAGGAATAACCTTAAATTCTTCTTTAGTATTGTGAGCGATTTGTACCGGTTTTCGTTGATCCGAGGAAGAGTCAGGATTTTTTTCATTTTTCTCATTATCTGGAGATAAAGGTGTGCTGGTTTTAAACTGTTTTTCATTATTAATTGAATGATGTTTTGTCCCTGGGGTGGGAGTAGTTATGATTCTTGAAGGTTCTTGTTGTTCATTATTAAGAACATTCAAAGCTTTTTCAGCCTCTTCCAATCCCGGATCCCTTCTAAGTGCTTCCTGATATGCAATTTTTGCTTCTTCGATTCGAAGCATATCTTTTAGCAGGTCACCTTTCTGCTTCCATAGTATACCGCTTATGAGTTTCTGGTTATCAAGATATTTCAATGCAACTTCATTATTCTCTTTTTTTGCTATCAAATATCCTATCAAAATTTGCGTATCGGTATCTAATGGACAGTAATCCAAAGCTTTTTTGAACTTTTCTATCGCCTCATCATATTTGTTAGAGTTAAGTAATTTTATCCCATTAGCAAATGTCCCATGAAATTCCAAACCCTTATAACAATTTTCATCACCACTGGTTTTTTTATTAATTATCTTTTTTGTCTGTTCAGCATCTGAGTATTGCCCCAATTCATATTCCAGACTCATCTTCATCTGATCATATTTGTAAACGTGGCTTTGAGCATTGGCTGACGCCTGACGATAACATTCAAGAGCCCTTTCATAATCTCCAGCCTTTTCAAAAATAATTCCTTGCATTGCTAAATCTTCTGAAAGCGATCCAGTAACAGTTACAGTAGTAAGTGTGAAAAAAATAATGAGAGAAATGGATATTTTTCCTGAAATTAATTTAGAATAGAACATGAATTTCATTTCTCAATCAAAATGATTTGGCGATATTTCGAGGATCGTTATTAATAATAAACAATATCCAGAATTGGTTTGAACAAATTACATCATTTACAAAGACTCATATGAACCACTTATCAGCTTTTTCCATCCTCTCACTCTCTATATTTTGCATTAATTTGTTTTCAGCATTTATCACGCAAATTTTTGCTCCGTATTCTGAATTATTGGCACAAATATCAGATAAAGCAGACTGAGATCCCGTAACTAAAGCATAATTTGATTGAGCAACCAGGTTATCTGGATCTTCATATTTTGCCTTTTTAAAGTAATTCAAAGCCTCTTCTTTATTCCCAGAGATATATAATTCATATCCTATATTGTTGTATTCAGCAGATTTATCAGGACCTGGTTTTTTAAAGTCATTATTTTTGCCTGTCTCTTTAAAATTACATCCAAAATATGAATCTAAATACAAGTCCTCTGTTTGGTAAAATGAATCATATGTCTGGTCATTCTCACATGGCAGTAAGCAATAAGAACATCCAATTATGAGGATTAAAAATGCGATGAAATGAGCTTTTTTGATTTTTTTTTCTGAATAAACTTGAGATGACGTGGGCTTATTCATTGAGAGTGTATATTATCTGGAAATCATATAACTTTTATGATTTGATTTTTTCAATTTACATTTCGCACCCCCTGCTAAAAACCCCTTATGAGGCTTCGCCTCAAGCCTGACCAATGAAAAAAGTTTTTCATGCAAAAGGAGGGTAGAGTTTTTCAACGACATCGGCCAGGGAATTGATCGACGCAATCACCTCGCCAGAGATTGTCAGGAGCGTTTTCTGGGCTGATATATAGTCTTGCAGAGCTCTGATGAGAAGCTCGTTTTCAGGGGTATCCTTGTATGGTCCTGTGTAGAATGGTATTCATTCCTGCACCTCGTCAGATGATAATCCATCAGCGATACAATCTGGTAGGGACTCTATCGCAGTCTGCAAGTCGCTCACCGCGTTTGAGACACACTCACGTTCATCCTCCATATTCTCCAGAAGGTCTGTCAAGCCTGAAACCTTCTCGGCCAGGTTGGTTATAGCATCGGTCAGAGTGCCGATTATGTTCTCAAGGTCATCGGTATCAATCTCTATGGCTACCATCTCACACACAACCAACCGGGAGTCTTCGGTACGACTGTCGGACGTAGGAAGGAGAGGGTGTAGGCCTTGGTTTCAGCTTCTTCGGTGGTATCACCACATACTCCTTTGACTGTCCGGGTGTGTTGACCAGAATCGTGGCTGACTTGGGGTTGGATGCTGTTACAGCATCGACTTCGAATTTAGGCTTATTTGTCTGAACCGTGGTTGTTTTCGGGTCTGATCGAGTAACACGATCAGGAGCAGAAGAATTAACCTCCATGCCCAAAATGCCAGGCATCAACACAGAAATATGGAACCGGGTTTAAGGCAGGCGAGAAGGTCAGGAAGTACAGGTGTGGATCTTGTGGGCATGTGTTCCTGGATGTACCGGTAGAAGAATAACAGAAACACTAATTGCATAATTTGTATAATACTATACATCTCTATTCAGAAGTTCAATCATTCGATATGGGAAGGGCAATGTTATGGCTATGGAAGAACCAATCAGATTAGGTGTGCGTCTTAAGGGAAGGGACTTAGAGACGTTTAGAAAAAATCTTGTCAACCCTCCATGTACTCCTGAGGGTATTGAACTTGTTAGAATGGCTCAGGAAACCGCACGAAAAATTCGTTTTCGATGATTCCTGATACTGGTATACCATTTTCGGATTTATCAATTTCTCTTCTTTCTTCAAGGGATCAAGTAAATTCATTCAAGTGTAGTAACGACGCATATACCCGGTTTTTGAAACGAGATGCAATCGATGCAATGAATGAATGTACTGGATGCACACACCTTGTCTATTATAAGGATGGAACACTCGTTGGTTACTTCACTCTTGTTAATGACATTATTTTTGGAGATAAAATAGAAGAAGAAGATATCAGACCGGGTTTCAGATATGACAGTTACCCAGCCTTGAAAATTGCAAGATTAGCGACACATAAACTTTGGGAAAATCTTGATATCGGAAAATTTATGTTGGTTCATTCGATCTCTTTTGCTATTATAGTTAACCAATATTCAGCATGTAGATTCATTACTGTGGATGCAGTAAATGAAAAGGTCGATTTTTATAAAAAATTCGGATTTGTTGTAATAGAAGACGCAATTACTGAAAAAACCACTCCTATGTATTTCAATCATACTGCAATAATTAAGATATTACGGGATAAAGACAAGCAGGCTACTTTCAACAACCAATCAGCATAATATGCTGTATAACATCCCTCGTGCCCCACAAGCATAAAATGGCCGGGGTTGACGATTTCTTTTCAGTAATTTTATTCACCGCAGAATGGTTATTCGACCATCTTAAAAACGGAGATTTCACTTTCAGCGCAGTATACCAGGATGTATCAGAGCAGCTTTGTACCAACCAAAAAAGGACCATGTAACCAATACTATTCGGTCGTGTGGGTTTTACAAAGTTACTCGGACGAAAACCGGAACAACAGATAAAAAATATACAGGAAAATTGCCCATCTGTTATGAGTTTTTGTAGAAAAATAGTTTTGCAGGGATGCGGATTCAAATAACTGTACAATTAAGGCAATATGGTTCTCTATGGCCTTACTAAGGGTTTCAGCCTCTTTGTATGAGCGTAAGTGAGCACAGTAAATATATAGTTCTTCTTTATATGAAGATCTTACGATATAAATCTAAACCTCTTTTTTCCGAACTTGACAATTTAGAGTTATTTTAGAGTATGATTTAAATAATAACCAGAGATGTTTCCCAGTTTCCCAAATTACGTTTGTTATATAATGATTTTCATCTCTGTGAGTAGTTTACCTTACTATAGTTACTTATACTCTCCCGACAACCATAATTTTTGTATTGGTGGGTGGGGTTATGTTTTGGATACGTGTAGCTGCCATTGCTATTATTGCATTGTTTTTAGCAGCAATTCCTATAGGGGCCGATCTTCTTCCAGGTGCAGTGCCTGAGAACCAGCAGATCTCCATCACAACCCTGATAGACGTTATCGGGTTTGTGAGTTTGGATACCTCTTTTGACTGGTCTGTCTCATCAGGAACAATTGAAGATCGAATATTCGGGCCAAATGAAACAATGGCCTCGCTGCTTTACAGGGATTCGCTGATGACCAACGGAGGTCACCTGGCATTAAGCAGCTCGGTTGAACTGGATACCAGGAACCAGACAAAAGGATTGTACAACTTTAAGACAGAGAAAGTGGCGACTTACGAGAGCATTGAAGGCAGTCATCTTGTTGCAGACGAGTCACTTGTCATGAGCACCGGGGGGAACTATACGGATTCAAGTAATATTGGCCGGTGTGTCTTCGCATCCGGTTCATCTGCAGCAGCCCCTGCATTCTGCAATACGGTAAGGGCAAGAAGCTCACTCATCAACGTGAACAGTGCGCAGTACTCTACCTCGGCCAGGGCCAGGGTGGTAGCTGCTGATGGTTCGGTTCCGTCCGCACTATCATACCAGATAACCCTTACACCAAACCCTGCATCAGGTCTTGGACAGGCAGTTGGAACGGTGGTAACAGAGTTCTCTGGTGACATTATGGAGGCTCGCGGTACAGGAACATCATGGAACAGGACATCGGTTACAAACACGATGAAAGATAAGGCAAAGGTAAGTGGAGGGATAATCCAGTTCTCAAAAGCGTTTGATTACCAGTCAGGCCTGTCAGTCATCTGATTCTTTTTTTATTTTTATTACCCTGGCAAAATTGCAGACTATGTAATTTTAAGCAGTCCCTTCCTTGTTACTCGCTTAAATTATCTTTCCTGCCTGTATCTGTCTATTCAAAATTTTGTCGAACCGGGAGTTCGGGTAAAACATAAACTATATGTTGCTATATGTTGTGATCCCCATGAATCAGCCCTGGCATTGTATCGCATAACCGTTAACAAGATCCCGGGTTACCAGGAGAACAAAATTATGAGCAGGTTGTTAGTTTGAACCTGCCGCAACCAGGGCAATGATCGCGGGTAC
Organism: Methanomicrobiales archaeon; assembly: GCA_012520015.1. Lineage (GTDB taxonomy): Archaea > Halobacteriota > Methanomicrobia > Methanomicrobiales > Methanospirillaceae > Methanospirillum. The sequence continues at coordinate 3,202 of JAAYPD010000448.1, read as the reverse complement.
AGCGTGAGCTCGGGGGACCAACTTCTGTTTTGTGTTCCTCGGGGGGATAATTCCCCTTCTCGCTTCTATGATCAGTATTGCCGTTTTGTCATTACCGGACAGTAGCCAAATTGTATACTATTATTTAAAATAACCGTAAACGCGGTGTTTACTGTTAGAATAACTAATATCAGACAGGCAGAAGAAACGATAGGAATAGTCCGGGGAAGATGCGTCCAAACAACTAACCCCGGACCAGGAATTAACAATGGTAATACGATATCAAATCGTAAATACCTTTCTCGTATGGGTTTGTACCCGATTGGGACTGGTAGAAAAGAATCTGTTAATAGCAGATATTATCCTTATCGGTCAACACTTTGGCCTTTGGTGATATCCGCTTAACCCTCTTTTTTACCATCTTCTTCTCCCAGTGGTTCAATCTGGAGCACCCGGACGAAACCAGAGAAGAAGTAATAGATCGGATGATCAAGTGGACAAGTCACCCGGCAAAACCACCAGCATTACTCTTTTTCTATCCATATTGCCTGGCTTGTTGTTATACGATTTTGGTAAACTTTCCATATCTGGACATCAGGTTTCACCCGCAGGCTTGGGAAGCTCACGATGTTTTCACTGGGGATATCCCAGTGAGGGACTTGCGCCCGCGGGGTGCATGATAGTTGTCTAATAACGGAAAATTTTCCATATTCAATAATCGGGGCACCCCATACCCGGTGCAGGTAATTACCGGAATTATTGGACACCATAAAGATTGGAAAGGAGGTTTCGGTTCACCCACACAGGTACTGATACCTGCTACCTCAGAAAGAATCTGAATACCTGGCACTCATGAGCATCTGAAACCCATTCACGAGAAGGTCCCTACATGGCCCGCTCGCGCCTGAGTCCATACGAAACTATACCTATTCCTTCGAATAAACAGCGTGGCGCTGTGTGAACATTAAGAAAAAATACCTAAGACTTTGAAAAACGTTATGAACGCTAAGGGGGAGATTTGAACTCCCGAGGGATTGCTCCCACAAGATTTCCAATCTTGCGCCTTCCCAGACTAGACTACCTCAGCAAATAGATGATGCCTATATACTTTGGCGGTCAGTTGTTTTAAGACTTTTCTCTCCTGGTCTGATATGTCTTCCAGGATGATGGATACACCCCGGTATCCTGCATGATAAGCCTTGGAGCGACCACCAGGCCCTTTTCGCCTGGAACAATCCGTGAACCTGAAATAAGGGCTTCACCGATCCCGATGAAATCATCCCCTGTCATCATAACGACAAGATCCTCCATCTGGAATTTATCAAAGCTTACAACACCCCTGGAAGAATGTCTTGCCCCATGACAGACAGCATCGGCTGCAGACTCTTTCATGTATATCCTTGGAAACCCTTCAAGGGCCTCAAGAGGCGATCTCACGATCTTTCGAAGTGATTCCTCATCCCCGTCACGGGCACGCTCAACAGCATCGTGAAGAGAATGAAGGGTAACACAATCCTTCTCGTGAAAAGGGCCTGAACGGGTCCGGCGAAGCTCAACCATCGCTCCCCCGACCCCACATGCAAGACCAATGTGGTGGCAAAGCGACCTGATATAAGTCCCAGAATCACACTTCACCCTGAGCAGAACCAGCCTTCCGTCCCTGTCCAGGATCTCAAGCTCATGGATCTCCCTGATTCGAAGGGCTCTTTTCACCGCACTCCGCTTTGGAGGCCGCTGGTAAATCCTGCCGGTGAAATGCTCAATAACTTTGCAGAGTTCAGCATCAGGCACATCTCCCTGAAGCCTGAGAAGGGCAATATATTCCTTTTCATCCTGATGCAGGATAGTAGTAAGCCTTACAGCCCTTCCAAGCAGGACAACAAGAACGCCGGAGACAGGGGGGTCAAGAGTCCCGGTATGCCCGACTGACGAAACACCAGTCATCTCCCTGACCCATGCAGCAACCTGGTGACTTGACGGACCGCGAGGCTTGTCAATTAAGATAATTGCTCCTTGTGCTGGTATAATATCTGCCAGGGAAAAACTTGGGTGGCTCATTACCCTCCAGGGTTCGTGAGCAAAAAGAGGTTGAGCTCGTCAAGAGTTCCTTCAAGAGAACCATCACCGACCACGTCAGGAACAAGACCTGCATCCTCCATGGCCTCCGCAGTAATATCCCCGATGGCAATAAGAACAAGATCTTCCCGGCGTTTCCAGATAGCGGATTTAAATGACAGAGCACTGGTGAACATTACTCCTTCTGCATTATCAAGGTTAAGCTGTTCATAAGTTGGTATAAGAGAATAAATCTGGAACTCAAACGGAAATCCGCCGGCATCGCGGATACCATTCATGAGCTTGTCATTTGGAACATCTGACCTGGGGATGCCAATCTTTTTACCTGCTATCCAGTCTCCAAGGAACGGAACAAAAGCCCTTGAATAAAATTCATGAAGCACCTCGCAGGGAATGCCATATTCCCTCAGGGCCTTTGCTGTTTGCGGACCTATAGCAATAACCCTTGGAAGCGGCAGGTCCTGCAGGTATGGGCCGATATTCTGGGCAGGAAGGGCACTGGTAAAGAAGATGCAGTCAAACTTTTTTTCCTTAACATCCTGAATAAATGCATCTATCTGGTCAGAGTCCATCTCCCCAATAAGCGGGGAGACAGCATAACAGTCATGTCCCCTTCGTGCGCACCTTGCCTGGTCATCTCCCTCTTTTCCTTTCAGACGTGTAATTGCAATCCGCATATCATCCCCTGGCCACTCTTATTCAGAACGTATGCGTATATTTTATGCCGTCTATACACTTAAATGCATGAGAACCAGATGATTCCTGTTTTGGTTGGCATTATTGGAGGGACAATATGCGGGATTATCAGCGGACTGGCGCCCGGCATCCATTCAAACATGATTGCAGCCCTTCTTCTTGGTTTTTCTCCCACGTTACTTCCAGTACTGGGCCCTGAAGGAATGGCGGCCGTTCTGATTGCCACGCTTATCACACATTCCTTCCTGGAAATAATACCCGCGACATTTCTTGGAGTGCCTGATGACGGGACTGCACTATCTGTCCTGCCTGCCCATTCTTTGACTCTGGACGGAAAAGGTGAGGAAGCTGTCAGGATTTCAGCCCTTGGAAGTCTGTGGGGAGTAATATTTGCAGTGCCCCTTGCAATCATGGCACTATGGTTCATCCCGCTCCTCCAGTCATCAGTCGA
>JAAYPD010000447.1 GCA_012520015.1 Methanomicrobiales archaeon | reverse complement strand
GGAAAGAGAAGCAAACGCCTACTTTGAAAAGATTAAAAAGGAATATCTGTCACATGTTGACTCAGTTAACTCCCTCAATGTTACCAGACCCACAGTATTTTTGAATAATAACTGGCAGGGAACATGGCATATGGCCGGAGGCAATAGTTATGTTGCTAAGCTTTTAAAAGATGCAGGTGCTGATTATCTCTGGTCTGATGAAACCACCACAGGTAGTATTCCTCTTGATTTTGAATTTGTTTATGAAAAAGCACAACATGCGGATTATTGGCTGAATCCAGGAACAGCGATGACTCTTAAGGATTTACTGGGAGAGGATGCCAGGTATTCAGAGTTTGATGCATTTAAATCGAAAAAGATATATAATAACAATGCCCGGGTAAACGCCGAAGGGGGAAATGATTACTGGGAATCCGGAGTGGCTCATCCTGAAACAATTTTAAAGGATTTAATAAAGATATTCCACCCGGAGATTGTTTCAGAACACAATTTCGTATATTACCGGCACATGGAATAAATGAGATATCCGGTTTCTATGATATTATCCGGCCATATTAATAAGAGAATTGCAGGAGTAATGGTATTTCTTCTTTTTTCATTAATCATCCTGTTTTTTCTTGAATTAATTCTTGGATCTGTTTCAATCCCCTGTCCTGAAATTATCAGGATTCTTTCTGGTCAGGGATCATCACATGACAGCTGGGAAATTATTGTTTATAATTTCCGGCTCCCTAAAGCAGTGGTCGGATTGTGTGCTGGTGCAGGTCTTTCTATCGCTGGTCTGTTCATGCAGACACTATTTCGAAATCCTTTGGCAGGACCTGATGTCCTTGGTCTTTCATCAGGAGCGGCCCTTGGAGTTGCATTAGTTGTGCTTACCGCAGGAACAGCAGGGCCCTCTTCAATTCTTGCCGATCTTGGATTTTTTGGAAATTTCGGTATTGCTATTGCTGCATCTCTGGGATCAGCTCTTGTACTGATGATGATCCTTGTTTTATCAAAAAGAGTACGGAGCAGTATGACCCTGCTCATTCTTGGGCTCATGTTTGGGTATACCGCAAATTCGTTCATTTCGATTCTTATGCATTTTACCCTTGCTGAACGAATTCAGGCATATACTATCTGGAGTTTTGGATCATTTGGTGGAGCAACATGGGATCAGATACAAATTTTAGTTTTATTTACCATGTTTGCCTTTGTATTTTCTATATTCCTGATTAAAGATCTCAATGTACTACTCCTTGGTGATCAGTACGCGGAGAGTATGGGCCTTGATTTAATCAGGATCAGAAATAAAATTTTTATCATCACTGCAGTACTTTCCGGAGTGGTAACTGCATTTTGCGGACCAATCGGCTTTATTGGTATATCAGTTCCTCACCTGTGCCGTGCAATTTTTGCAACTGCGAATCATGGTATTCTGCTACCAGGATGTATACTGTTTGGGGCCTGTCTTGCTCTTATTGCAGACATCATCGCCTCAGTCCCGGGATATTCAATTACTCTTCCCTTAAATGCCATCACCTCCCTCATTGGAGCACCTGTAGTAATATGGATTATATTTTCAAAAAGCAGGGCCGGAATGGAGGTCAGTGTCTAATGGGACTTATCAGAATAGACAAACTTACTGTCGGATACAAAAAAAGAAAGAATGGAGATAAAAAAGTCATCTCCCATCTCAACCTGGATCTGAAATCTGGTGAGTTAATATGTCTTGTTGGTCCGAATGGCAGTGGAAAGTCCACTCTTTTAAAAACAATAACAGGTCTGCTCCCACCGCTTGAGGGTGAGATTTTTCTTTCCGGTAAGAATATCAGATCCATGTCTTCCCTGGAACGGGCAAAACAGGTATCTTTAGTATTAACAAATCCGGTTCAGGCAGGACAACTGACTGTTTATGATGTATGCAGCCTGGGAAGATATCCTCATACCGACTGGATGGGATCATTAGGACAGGAAGATCATGATATGGTAACAGCAGCTCTTGATGCTATTGGTATCAGGCATTTTGCACATCGTTATTTACATGAGCTGTCAGATGGTGAACGACAAAAGGTAATGATTGCCCGAGCTCTCGCCCAAAATTCAAAACTGATGATTCTGGATGAACCAACAGCCTTTCTTGATATGCCCTACCGGTTAGAAATTATGCACATTCTACAAAATCTTGCAATGAATGAAGACAGGGGGATTCTTTTATCAACACATGATCTGGATCTTGCATTAAGAACCTCTGATCGTCTCTGGGTCGTAAATCGCGATGGTTCTTTTCATGATGGTGCTCCTGAAGATTTGGTTTTGAAAGGGATAATATCACAGGTATTTGCCATCGGTGAAATTTCATATGATGCAGAACGAGGACGTTTTCATATACCAGTCCACCCGAAAGGTTCGGTCCGGATTACCGGAGAAAATGGAAAATTCAGATTCTGGACAGAAAGGGCTATGGAAAGAATAGGATTTGCTTTGCAGGGAGACGAAACAGTAAAGATTCATGTACATATCACCTCCAGGGAAAATATTGTGACATGGATTATTCAGACTCCTGGCAATGCGAAACAATTCTCCAACCTTACTGATGGAATTGACTGGATACAAAACCTGAAGATAGCTGGTTAATGTGAATAACCTGTTTTAACGTTTTTTTATATCAAAATTGGAGATAAATGAGCAATGAATAATAAAGATCCGGAAGGTCCATTTACCAGAATTGCAGTTTATGGAAAAGGAGGTATTGGAAAATCAACGATATCAGCAAATATTTCTGCAACCCTTGCAGATGAAGGATATTCCGTCCTGCATATTGGTTGTGATCCTAAACATGACTCAACAAGAGCACTTCTTGGAGAGCTTCATCCTCACACCGTAACTGATTTTCTTCGTTCATCAGATGCCCGGACCGATTGTTCAGCACTTGTCAGGACAGGATATAATGGAATTGCCTGCATAGAAGCTGGTGGGCCGGAACCAGGTGTTGGTTGTGCAGGCAGGGGAATCCTGAGTACATTTGAGATTCTCGGCAGGATGGGGATCGATTCTTCCAG
>JAAYPD010000446.1 GCA_012520015.1 Methanomicrobiales archaeon | reverse complement strand
TATTCAAAATCATATCGATATAAAAAAGGACAGAACAAAGAAAATAAAAAAAATTACTGGGCCGGAGCGGACGCGTTTACCGCCTGAACCGGCTGTGAACTCTGATTCTGAACCGGTGTTACAACAGGTACTGGAGGAGAAGCCTGACCCTCTACAGGAATCTGTGCAACAATGACAGGAACCTGGGTTGAATTATTTCCCTGGGCAACTGCCTCTACCGGTGCAGTAACTGCTGTCTGTCCACCGACTGAGAGGTTGAGCTGGGTGCTGGCTCCAGGCTGATATGGTGCTGTCTGGTCAGCGTTCTGCTCATTTATCCTGAAGGTAATAGTCGGAACCCCGTCTGCAAAGTCATTTTCACCGGACATGACTATCAGCCGTTCATCAAATGTTCCAGTGCCACCAAACTTACCTGTTTCGGTGACGGTAATTCGTCCCTGTGGAATTCCGTTAACGTAGGCGGTGATGACGGTTCCAACCACGGCAGGAGTTCCCTGTACTGATGCAGCTCCATAAAATTCACATGGAAGCTGTGGTGATGCAGCGGATACAACTCCGCATACGGCTATACATATGCCGGCCATTAGGAGAACCGGCATCCAGATGGTACACTTGATTGTCATGGTATCATAAAAATAAGGTGATATTTTCACCTGATTTTACCAGCCGGAGTAATCATCCGGCAGGATAACATTGCTGATTTTTTCCACTATATCGTAGAAGTACATGAAATCTGACCGGTCATCAGACCTGAGATCAAGATTTGTGATGGATCCTGGTGTAAACGGATAGGTATAACTCCAGTCAGCGCTGGACAGTGGATTTTTTACTTCCGCTTTATACCAGTATTCAAAGTCCTGCGGTTTTATCCAGAAGGATATCGGATCACGCTGCTCAATTGACTCATATGGAACGTCTACGGCCAGCATCTCTTTACCGGCCAGATCTCCAAACTCTCCAAATTTCAGAACCGAGATCGGATTGGTCGGGTTAGAGAGATCGATTCCCTCTCTTGTTGCCATGACACGGTCACCTGCCCTGAGGGGGTATCCGTTAAACTCGGCTTTACCATAGAAGTACTGTGGATCCCAGGCTGATGGTGCAGGTGTCGGAGTCGGAGTTGGCGGAACTGTTGGCAATGGACCGGCCCAGAGATGGACAGTTCTTGAAATACCTCCCTCGTACGGGATTTCCCTGGTTTCTCCAAGAATGCTTATCGTCTCATTGTCATCAATGGCCTCTTTTAATATCCATGCCTGGGTATACCTTGGCCATCCGTCATCTTTTACCCAGAAGGTCACATTGGCATTCTCCGGAAGGCATCTGCCCTGGATAGTGAGCTTATCTGCCCAGCTGCTGTTACCACTACCGAAATAACCGGGATTTATCATCGTAAAGGGATTTTCAGGCCCTGATACATCATATCCTTCTACCCTGGCTTCTATCATCCCTCCAATCCTGATATTTGGCTGGCAGTTGTGACATGTTCCACCCTCATCAAGGTACTCGGTTCCATCAGTAATCCTGACATCTCCCTGGATACTCATTGGGATAGAGGGTATTCCTGCACAACCGGTTGGGACTGGCGTTACAGGAATCGGCGGGATATCACTTGGCGGATTTTTAAGGGCGACAAGTCGCAGGTGGGTCTCTTTTCCTGGCTGATATGGGACTGTCCAGAGGTACGAACCATCATCCTGAAGGATGTAAGCACGAACCATCCTGTTCATCTCATCAGCGACCCAGAACTCGATATCAGTCTCTGCCGGGACTCCCTGGACCTGTAATTTCGGAGAAAATGTCCCCATCTTTCCGAATACTCCTTTCGCCGTCTTTATAGGATTGAACTGTCCGGAGATGTCATATCCTGGAATCCTGGCCTCAACTGTGCCTCCACTCTGGATAGGCTTTCCGTAAATCTCCACTGTCCCTACAAAGGTCTGGGGAACGGCCGGAACTGGAATCGGAGTCAGGGTTGGTACCGGGGTTACTGGCCCTTCTACCCTGATAAGTTCTTTCTTTGACTCGGTAGAGCTTATTCCAGTTTCATCTGCGACTGTCAGGTTGACGGTATACTTTCCAGGACTGGTATAGGTATGAGACGGGTTTGCAACCATGTCTCCGGTCCCGTCACCAAAAGTCCATGCGTACATCGTCGGATTCCCAGAAGATCTGTCCGTAAACTGCACCTTAAGCGGAGGTTTACCAGATACTGGCTCTGCAACAAAGTCAGCGTGAAGCGTTCCTGGATCAGAGACGAAGATATACCCTTCTTTTAACTGTGTTGCACTGGAGTAAAGGTTTGAAACCGTCAGGCGGACGGTATAAGTTCCAGGCAGCATGTACTGGTGTACAGGATTTGCGACCATGTCGGTCGTTCCATCACCAAAATCCCATGCCAATGCGTCAGGCCCGCCGGTTGAGAGATCGGTAAATGTTACGGTAAGTGGCACAACTCCTGATGCAGGTTCGCCGATAAAGTCAGCGATGAGGACATCTTCTGATGTCTCCCTGACAGGTACCGGGTTTTCCATTTCAGGAAGCTGAGGCGGCAAATCGCTTATTACCGGTTCATTAATAACTTCAGGCTCATTAATGACTGCAAAGTCCACGGGTTGATCATTGTCAGTTGTCTCGGGAACAGGGGCAGACTTTGCTGATGTTTCCGGCGGTGCAATATTAGTGACTGCCGGTGCATCTCCCCCGATGGAGAGATCCAGCTTCATGCTGACCCCTGGTTTAAATGCGGTCTCCTGCCAGGCTTTCTGCCCGTCTATCCAGAAGGTTATCTGTGCACTTCCGTCGGATAGATCACCTTCTTCTGCTACTACTTTGAGCCGCTGGTCAAACGTCCCCGGTCCTCCATACATTCCTGCTTCCTCTAAGGTATACCGGCCTCGTTCTGCCTCATTGATCTTGGCTGACAAAATAGTCCCTACTGGTGCAGGGGAGCCATCAATGGTTACGGTTCCGTAGAACTCACAGGGTAATGCCGGAGCCCCGGCAGAACAGATAAGTACAAAGGAAAACAGGAGGAGTGTAGCCAGGGCCGTTTGGACGGCTACGTTTCCTGTATTCATGATTCCTCACACACCAATTGCAGCCAGTGTTCCAGGCTTTTCCATGTAGAGCCAGTATCCCTTCGATGGGAAGAGATATGTGCTCTCACCCTGTCCGCCATTAACAATGGTTGACTCCCACTGCTGGTGCTGTGCATTATAGCCACGGGCATAAATCCATGCATCCTTGACTGATTTCAGGGTGTCCTTTGCGGTTGCAGGGTTGCCACCGGTAAATCCGATCGCAGCCCAGCCGGTTGGAAGGCTTCTGGTTATCGGAGCACTGATTGGATCGTTCTTGAAGGTCAGGTTGATTGTATACGGAGTTACCGAGTAGATCCAGTATCCGTTCAACGGTGCAATGACCGTTCCGGTAAGAACCTGGTCCCAATACTGCCGTGCCGGATCATATGCCCAGATTGCATGTCCACCGGTTGGAACATCCCTGAACACTGCACTTGCATTGCTGTAGCCGTCAGCAAGGTTTCGTGCAACTGAGATGAAGTTCCACCCGCTGAAGAGATGGATCTTGGTCGGGTCATATGGTCCAATGGTTGGCGTCGGTTGTGGGCCTCCGATTACAGTGATGTAATCCTGCTTTATTGCCCGGTCGATCTCGTCACCCAGGGTGATGGTCAGGGTAACTGTGTACTTGCCACCGTACTGGTAGACATGGGACGGATCTTTCACTCCTGCGGAGGTGAACCCATCACCAAAGTCCCAGAACCAGTTGGTTGGTGACCCCTTTGACTTGTCCTGGAATTTTACTGAAAGGGGAGCAGCCCCGGAAGTGGGGCTTGCTGCAAAGTCTGCCTTTATCTTTGGTTCACGGACGGTTATGTAGTCAGGTTTTGTGGCGGTGTCTTTTGCACCTTCCTTATTCATGACGGTCAGTGAAACGGTGTAAACCCCTGCCTCGCTGTAACTGTGCTTTGGATTGATCTCTGTTGAAGTGGTTCCATCCCCAAACACCCAGCTTCGCTCAGTCAGGTCCTTACCGGTTGATTCATCTCTAAACTGGACTTCAAGTGGCCGGCTGCCTTTTGTCGGGTCTGCACTGAATGCGGCGGTCGGTACGCGGTCATCGATAATTTTCAGGGTGAGGATGATGTATTTATCATCCACCAGTCTCTGGTCAAGGAAGTTCCTGATTGCATTGACTGCCTGGCTGCCCTGGTAGTAACCCGGACCATCAAGTGGGAAGAGCTTGCTCCATTCATCCGGATAGGAAGTTACCATCCAGATACGGTTGGACTCGATAGGCTCGCGGACATCAGTCTCTTCCACCATGTCAAACTTGTGGTTATACATGGGGTGCTGCAGGATGATGCTGTAATCTCCTGGCTTGAGGTCGCAAAGGCTGATGTAATTGAGCAGGTTCACCTCGAAGGTGTCGTCGCAGAAGACCGGGATCTTTGCATTGACATACTTGTCATTTCCGACCTTCTCTTCGCCGAAGATCCACATATTGATCTCCTTAGTGACATTATCTCCTTCGCCGGTGTGTGGGAATCCACATGCTTTTCCGGTGAGCATTATCTTGTCAAGAGAGGTCCAGCTGCATCCTTCCGGACAGCATTCAACCGGTTTTGTGATGACATCAGGCTCAAGGATTGCGTCAAAGCATGGTTCCTCAAGCATGAGTGTCCGTGATGCGGTTGCCGCACATGTACAGTCCAGGCAGCAGGCATTGATCGGCTGGCTGGAGGCATACACCGTGTACTCGCCAGGATTAATCGGGGCCTTCTCTGTCTTCCATGTATATGTCCATGTTCCATCGCTCTTTACCGGGACAGCGATCGTGGTAAACTGGTCAGCCTCTTCCTTGCAGCCAAGTTCAATCATGTCAAATCCTGGCTGTATGATGCGTTCGGCTTCATCCGGACGTTTCCATCCAAGGAGGTCATTACCGCACTTGTTCTGGCACTGGCTGCCGGTCATGAACAGGTAGACTGTATTGCTGTCTGTGTTGGTTCCTGTCAGGGTGATGTCATTGCCAAGGTAGTATGGCGGCTGTTCCTTGATGTCAAGAGTTACTACTCCCTTGTTAACCTGAACAAGAGCGTCTCCGTCGATTACCTGGGAAATATCGGACTCTACACTCTGCACATGAATCCGGTACGGGCGGTCAGGTGCAATATCTGGTCCGACTGTGAACTCTACTGTCCTGTATCCTGGTGTCGGTTCATTGTCATTGTCGGTTCTGACCTGGGCATAGTAGTATACCCCGTTCTCAACAACATCCCTTGCATTTGGCTTGTCATCTGTCGGGACTACTGAACGGATATTGCCTGATTTCTCACAACAGTCTGGAGAGAGTTTGGTTCCACCGATGTTAAACGGTCCTTCCTTATCGTCGAAGGTTATCGTGCCTTCCGCAACTCCACTCTGGTCAGGACGGATCATTGGCGGACGTTCACATGGTGCCCCGCTCATCTTAAGTGCACAGCACCCGGTCGGATCAGTCTCACCAGGTGCACACTCCATGATAACAATGATGTAGTCTTTACCAGGTCTTCCTCCGATGGTTACGAAGAAGGAAGAGTCGCGAGTTACTGTTCCAGGATTAATGATAATGTCGATAGAGTCGTCTGCAATGACTGCAGGAATTATCTTTGTGATTGCCTTGCCGGTCTGGTCACCAGGATAATTCTTTTTGATATTGTTCAGATCGACCTCTGCATAGAACTTATACTCACCATTTGGATAGAGCCGGTTTTGGTCGGTTGCAAGGGCACCGGTATTCCATCCGGAAGTGACCTTATCATTTCCAGGCCAGAACCAGGGGTTTGCATCTACTACAAGTTTGCGAAGTGAAATGTCAGAATCTGGAACGCCATTGAGGTTTCCACGCAGGAATTTGTAAGTTACCTGTGTGACATTTGAGGACCCGACCATGTTTATGATGCCAAGGTCTTCCGGTTCAAGTCCCTTTCCACGTTGAATTATTGCAGAGTAAAGATTTGATTCGATCCTGAAGTTAACAAAGTTGCCTGCGGGTATCTTTCCGCCATCTTCGTTGATATCCTGGTCTTCATTCTGATTCCAGATGCGAAGGGCAATTGATGGATCCTTTACAATAAATCCAAGTTCTTTGGATTTTTCTCCGGTCCATATCCACCACCGGCCGGTACGGTTCATGAACTGTGCCGGATCGATGAAGAATTTTTTAGGATTGTCGATTACAATGGATGCGACTGGTTCGGTAAGATATGTTTCAGATGATGGATCAAACCAGGCGATTGTATCTCCGCTCTTTAAAAACAAGGATACATCAAGCCCTTCTTCTCCGATAAAGACGTCTCCACCCTGTGGAATTACGGTTAATTTATTTTCTGCTGCACTTGAGAAATGCAGATCCAGGTCAAGGTTAATACCAGGCTCATAAAGGATTGTCTCCTGGGCCTTGACTCCGTTCATCCAGAAGGTTACCGGTTCCCCTTTAAGGGTCTCGTTTGCTCCTGCCTGAACCATCATCGGTTTTGATTCAGACCCGTACAATCCGTCGGCCATCGTAACAGCAGAACCACCCCAGAACCCAAGGATGTCAGATTCAATCGTGATTCCTGGCTTTGCAGGTGTATCTCCAATATATACCGTTCCTTTCAGAAACATCGGAACAAGCTGTTTAATCTCAACATCCTCCGCCATTGCCGGTGCAATACCTGCAAGAAGGAGAAGTATGAGGAGACAGGCTCCGATTCCTCTCATCAACATACTCATCTTACTCACCACCAATCAGTATCCCGTCAGAATTCATCTCGATGAGATACCCGACTGTTGGATACATCAGTTTGTCATCATCCACTCCCCTGATGATCGGGTATTCCCACCGCTGGGTTAACGGGTTGAACATGAGTGTTTTGTTCCAGGCTTCTCCAAGTGAAGCAAGGGCGACATTGGCAGGAACCGGCTGCATGGCCATGATACCAATGCCATTCCAGCCAGTCTTCAGATCCCTGGTAAATATTCCTCCTTTTACATAATCCGGAGTTATAACAATTGACCCTGGATCTTCTTTCCAAACACGGAGAGCTTCAAGAGGCTTTACCTGGTAGTCATTTGGCACGTCCACCCATTCATTTGCAGCATTGTTAAAGACTGCATATGGCACTCCACCAGTCTGGATTCCGTCAAAGAGTTTACTTACCGTATTATAATCCTCAGTGACTGCCATCGGGACTGATACATGGTTCCATCCCTGTTCAACCGTAAACTGGCTTCCAGTTCCAATTGTAATGTAATTGTCCTTTGTTGCGGAATCTGATCCGCCATTGTTCTTTACTGTCAGGGTTACCGTGTATATTCCTGGCACAGTGAAAGTTATCGTTGGGCTTTGCTCTGAAGAAGTTGCAACAGTTTTACCTTCCCTCTTTATCTGCCAGTTCCATTCATCAATTGCCCCGGTTGAAAGATCTGTGAACTCCACCTGAACCGGGTAGAACTCGGACGATATCGGATCTGCCTTAAATGCAGCTACTGGCGGATCGTTCATCACCACGTAATCTGCTATCTTTGGTACCCCTACTCCGCGGTTGTCCCCTACATTCAGGATAACCTGGTATGTCCCTGGTTTCTCATAGGTGTGAACAGGGCTTTGTAATGATGATGCAAGTCCGTCACCAAAACTCCACATCCAGGATGTGGGTGTTCCACCCTTGGACTTGTCAGTGAACTGCACCGGTTCGCCGGCATATACAGTTGACGGAGAGATTGTGAAATCTGCTATTAAACCAGTTGAGATCGGATCACCTGCTACAACAACAGATTTTGATACTGTTGAATCGCCAAACCTGTCACTTACCGTGAGCGATACTTCGTAGGTGCCTGGCAGGTAAAAGACGTGGGCAGGACTCTGCACAGATGACGAACTACCATCTCCAAAATCCCATTGCCAGGATGCTGGTGAACCTGTTGATTCATCTGTAAACTGAACTGCTTCACCAGTTACAGGGGATACAGGGTTATAACTGAAGTCTGCTACCGGACCGGATATAACATTGATGTAACTATCCTTGGTGGCAGTATTGGTGTCTCCTTCTGCGTCAGTGACGGTAAGTTCAATCGTGTACTTCCCAGTCTTGTCAAAGACTTTCTTTGGGTTCTGTTCTGTTGAGAAAGTCTCGTCATTTGCTGTCCATGTCCAGCTGACTCCTTTCATGACAGACCTGTCAGTGAACTGAACTGATAGTGGCGCATTGCCATATGTCTTGTCGGCTGTGAAATCAACATTGCCTTCACATGCCTTGTCTTTCAGCTCAAAGGTTACATGGGCATAGAGATCATCAATGCCTGCCTGGTTGAATCCGTCAATCAGGGCCCTGACTGCAACACCTGCATAAAGGGAATCCTTACCCTCTATCTTGAAGAGCTTACTGTCATCATTTGGAATGGTCGTCAGGACAAACCGGTCCCCGGTGTTTTCAGACTCGCCAAGGCGGATATCGAAAATATTGTTAGCTCCCGGAGCCTGAACTATCACATCGTATTTACCGGTCGCGATGCTGCAAAGATCGATTCCATATGCCTGCAGAAGTCCCTTATTGAGTTCGAACTTGTACGTGCCATCGCAGTAAATGGGAGTTACTGTCATCAGATAATTTTTCAGCCCAAACTGACTCTGACCAAAGAGCCAGACCTGAAGCTGCTTGCAGGAATTACCTCCCGAACTACCCTCAACCCAGATCTCCTGAACTCCTCCCAGTTCTCCACATGGATATCCAGGGCAGCAGCAACGGGTTACGTCATTTATTTCAACGGTGACATCGGGCTTTATGAGTGTAACATCAATGCTGCTGACCGCTGCACATTCAGGACAGTTGAGCAGGCTACATACCCCTTCCTCACATGCCACTCCGAAACAGTCGCCAAACCCGCACTCTCCGCCACCGGCTGCATCACACTGGCAGAACCGGCAGCCTGGATCCACGCTTGCCATCCAGATAGTGTATTTACCTTCACCAATCGGGACTGCCCCAGTATCCCAGTTGGGTTCAACACGCCAGTAGTTTGCAATGCCATCTTTTGTATCAAAGACAACTGCCCTGACCGGATCATTGCTGTCCAGCGGACTGAAGAGGTTGACACCGCATGGGTTCAGACCCGGCCCTGTCAGCCAGATATAGGTCATGTTGCTGTCAGAGTTGGTGCCATCTATCCATATCTCATCACCAAGGTAGAACTCCGTCTTTGCAACGCCAGCCGGATCCTTCGTTGCACCGGTGATTGTTCCCTGCGGAACTGTGATAGTTACTACTGATTTCTGGTTGTAGAGAATATCCTGGGCCTGAATCGTGTACGTTCCAGGTCCCACTGTGGTATCAATCCAGAATGGAACAGTAACCTTCCCATCAGGTCCGGTCCTGACCTGTGCATAATAGCGGGTGCCTTTCTCAAAGACATTCTCACCCTTTGACGGGAACGCATCTCCTGATGGAACAGCCTGGCGAATATTCATTCCCTGAGTACAACAATCAACAACGAGCCGTGTTCCTATCGGGTATGGCCCGACGATCGGATCAAGTTCAATTCCTTTGCCCATGAGAACGGCACGGTCTCCGACGATGAATGGCGGACGGTCACAAATTTTGCCGGTGATCTTGGGCGGACATTCATCAAAGATGAAGACTTCATAGAGTGTATTTGGCATTCCGGTAACAGTTGCTGTAAACTGTGCATCCCTGCTTTTTCCGACCGGTGCAGATACTTCAACCCTGATTTCTCTTGCAGTCAGTTCAACCTTGCCAGAATCCCAGGTAAAACCTTCACGGTTTCGGTTCTTGAACATGTTGTTGACATTACAGACTGCAGTGACATCGTAGGTTCCGAGCTTGTAATTGTAGTCTGTCTCAACACCAGTCCCTGCATCACGCCAGCCAGTCATCCAGCCTCTTGGATCTCCTGACAGGGAATCATAATTTTTGGGCCAGACCCATGCAGGTGCAGGGTTGATATCCGTAGATTCTCCTGAACGCCAGGACCCAAGGACCAGGTTCTTGGTCGGTTCAATCTTTATGCTTCCATCGTTAATGGCCAGAGTCATCAGTTCAAGCAGACGCTGACCGTCAGGAGCAGTCAAACCAACGTTAACATACCCAAGAGATTCATAAGGTGCCTCACCACTGATGACTTTTGCTCTCTGTTCCTGCCAGTCCAGCCTTGTGGTGATATCTTCAAGGTTTGTGGTTGTTGAGAATTTAAACTGGAGTACAGTTCCACGCTGAACGCTGGAATTTGCTTTCATGTCATTGTTTAAATTCCAGATTTCATATTCCAGAACCGGCTCCTGGGTCGTGAAAGCCAGAACCGGTTCGCCATTTAGATCGTAAACGGGCTGCAATGGTCCGGTTGCCTGGTACCAGAATGTCTCTTCCTTATCAGTTGGCAAATTAAAATCGGTAACATCCTCAATCTTAATGTGGTCTGTTACATTATGCAAAGCATTCAGGGCAACGACGTAATGATTGTTATCCATACAGTCGGTAACATCCAAATGCTCTTCTCCAAAGAAGATAGTATGACCTTGCTGAATCTTTTTGAATAAAATATTTTCATCAATATTGTTGAACGATTCTGCAGATACTATCGAAACGCATGCCATCAGAACGATGCATATCGTCATTAGTAGATATCTGTTCATTTTCTCCCTCATCTGAAAACACCCCACGTTCAGGCAGATCTCATATCATCCCCGCACCTGAGACGGTACCGGTATGGCACTCACCGATCTGTCTATCACACCCCATGGTAGCTTCTGTGGCGTATTCAACTCCCATACGTAGATAATAAAAAAACTATATATTATTCCTAATATAAATATTTCCTTAAGTATCTCGAAAACGGGGTTTTAATAGATATATTCTTTTTATGTTGCGAAATGCTGGATCAATAGCTGCAAGGCAGTTATTTAATTTCATGATATAATTTTTTCCGGATATATGTCCATTAAACTTAAAATTACGAATATTTTCCTTGTAAAATCAATTATATTTTTTTTCTGATTCAGAGAGAAATGAAAGTAATAATATTTTTTCATGTTTTTCATATCAAGCTGAAATTGGCATGCCGCGGAAATAAAGGTCTTTGAAATATTCTTAAATGACAATTCTTCCAAGAGGTGCCACATGATGAAAAAAAATCATGGCGGTAATATATGTGAATGAAAAAAGTGACAGGAATCGGTT
>JAAYPD010000445.1 GCA_012520015.1 Methanomicrobiales archaeon | reverse complement strand
CTTCGAAGGGTGCCTGGCAGAACCCGGTGCTGCATTCCCTCTATTCCCATCACTGAAAAGTACAGGAGTGTATTATCCTCATCGCTGATTACCTCCGGGTCCATCAGCCAGGCTCCTGGTTCCAGGGTTTCGAGCACCCGCACAGGGGCAAAACCTGAAAAGTCAAGACCATTGCCGGAGATGGAGAAGAAGATCCTTTGTCCCTTGGATTTTGGAGTAGTATCCACGTAAAAGATACCAGTTCTTCCATCAGGCAGTAATATGGCTGAAGGATCAGTTCCAAACCGTATCCTCACCCCTTCTTCTTTTTTCCAGGAAATGCCCATATCATCAGATATTGCACTTTTTATTCCAATACCTGGAACTGAATAATAAAGCCTGATTGTACCAGCTTTGTATATGACCCCGGTTGGAACAGAAGGATATCCCAGGGTGCCCTGCACATTGTCCTCGTCTAAGAATAACCGTTCTTCACCTGAGAACGCCTTTCCGTCATCAGAAAAGGCCAGGTTCAGGGAGTGATCATGACCGGTTGTCTGACGGTAGACCATCCTGTACGTCCCGTCAGGAAGGGAAAAGACCCAGGGTTCTGTCCTGAAAACATTTCCTTCGGCTGGGACTTTAAGGCAGGGCTCACCAGTCTTTTCCCAGGAAATTCCGTCAGAGGAATACATGCACATGATCCCCTCTCCCCAACCGCTGTAATATGCCATCAGTGTACCATCAGGCAGCCGGATAAGATCATAAGCAGTTCCATCAAGGAAAGATTGTTCAGGTGTTCCGACACATTCACCAATCCTGACCATGGCAGGAATATGCACCAGGTCAGCATTGAGAAAAGAGAAGTCAACAGTTGTCAGTTTATCAGCCTGAACAGAAACATTCATCGTCTGGGAGAAAAATCCCTCAGGTGACAGCCTGACAAGGTAGTATCCTTCAGGGAGATCAGGTACATCTGCTGGTGTAAGTCCCCAAAACTCGTCATCGATGTAAACCGGAACCGATGGGATATCAGCATTAATCTCAAGTGATCCATGATCTGCTGCAACAGGAACCATGAGAAAAAGAAACCCAAAAATGATCAGCAGCAGAATCTTCATATGATGAGATCTGTCAGACTGGAATATGTATTTTCGGTTTGCCAAGGTGGCTTCTCATTCAAAAACTCTTCCATTGAAAAAATTCAATTCATGTACTACCCAAAAATCAATGGCTTCGCAGGCATAGCCGGTATACATATAATAAATCCCACTGGTAACCTTTGAAACGTCACATAAATATAAGGGGCCGCATAATCTTTATTACCAGGTGAAAATGTGATGGTGTATTGGGTAGAGCAAATGAAACGTTCATGTTCGGGGGTTATGCCGGTAATTATTCTGATCTTTTTATTTATACAGGCTTGTGCGGCATTGCCTGCATTACCATTTGATCCGGAAGATGTAAAAATGCAGGGCCTTCAGGAGACCTTCCAGCCAGGGGTTCTGATTGTCAGGGCTGCAGAGAGCACAACTGAAGAGACGGCATCTATCCTTTCTTCTGCTCATGCGATCATTGGTGCCAGGGTTTTGGAGGATTATTCATCGGAAGGTATGCCAGGGCTTCAGCTTGTCCAGCTTCCTGATGAAATGAGCGTGGAAGACGGTATTGCTTACTACTCAGTAAAACCAGGCATAAAATATGCAGAACCCGACTATTACAGAACCGCCTCTGTAATTCCTGATGATCCTGAACTATGGAGACAATGGGGACTATTGAACACCGGACAGGTATTCAGGGAGGAAAAACCGGCTGGAATGCCGGGTGCAGACATTAATGCAGCATATGCCTGGAACATCAGTTCTAAGTCAGACATTATCATTGCTGTCCTGGATTCAGGTGTTGATTATCTTCATGAAGATCTCTCTGACAATATCTGGACAGACCCACAGACAGGAACACATGGATATGATACCATCACCGGACTACCTGACCCGATGGATCTTGCCTCCCATGGAACACATTGCGCAGGTATCATCGGTGCCGTGGGAGATAATGGGAAAGGGGGTTCCGGGGTCTCATGGGATGCAAAAATCCTTCCGGTCAGGTTCCTGAACAGTTTCGGAACCGGAACAATATCTAATGAGATTGCTGGCATTTTGTGGGCTGCAAGGAAAGGTGCAGAGATCTTCTCATGTTCTTATGGGAGCGGACAATTCAGCCAGGCCGAGTACGATGTAATAGCAGAGACAAAGGGACTTTTTATCTGTGCTGCCGGTAACGAAGAAACTGATAATGATCTCGTCCCGAATTATCCATCTGGCTATGACCTTGACAATATCATCTCTGTAGCTGCCACCGATGCATTTGATAACCTGGCCTCATTCTCAAACTACGGAAAAGAGTCAGTTGATATTGGTGCCCCGGGGGTTGATATCTACTCATGCAAACACAATATCTACGGTCCGAAGCCGGTCTGGCGTGACTCTTTTGATTCATTCTCTAACTGGACAATTCACGGGAACTGGACACTTGACAGCGGGGATTTCGTCTCCGGACCGTCAAGTGCCTGGGGAATTCTAAACAGAACAGATTTGAATCAGACGCATATGCCTTTAATTATCTCGTTAAATGCCCCATTAAACCTGGTAAATCTGACAAACCCGATTATCTCGTACCAGCTTCAGATGGTTGGTATTGAATCAGCATTCTCTGTTGAAGCTTCGACTGATAACTTTTCCTGGACCAGGCTTGAATATGATGTCAGCCCGTTCACCCTCATGACATGGTTATACCGTGAATGCAAAATCCCGGCTGATATGACCGATGGACCAGTTTATATCAGGTTTGTTGCAGACGGAACATTCATTGGGTGCTGGCTTGATGATATCTCCCTCTCTGACGGATATGGAGATCTTGTAGAGACAAGGTATGGATACATGGATGGAACATCGATGGCTACACCATTTGTAAGTGGTATGGCTGGTATCCTTGCAACATATGATCCTGATGCCTCATACTCCGATATCAAAAAGGCCATTCTGGAGACTGTTGATCCTGTTCCTGGGCTTTCAAATCTCACCACAACCGGAGGGCGGGCAAACCTGTCTGCCGCCCTTTTGTACCTGGAAAAACCTGAACAGGATGAGATCGCTCTTTATCCTGGCTGGAACCATGTATCTGTTGCCAAAAGATTGATTGCAGGCAATGATACCGCGCACTCCCTGTTTGGACAGATAACCAACACCTCCG